>NZ_DFQP01000076.1:0-30833 GCF_002377845.1 Microbacterium sp. UBA3486 | reverse complement strand
AGGCGCGGGGGGGCCCGTAGGACCGGGCGCGGGGGGGGGTGTCGGTGGGGGCGGCGGTCGGGCGCGAACCGCTCCACTCGGTCCCGGGCTCGGCGGCCGTCGCTCCTGCCACACCGGAGCGGCGGTCGTAGGCGGCGCGGCTCTCGACGGTGCCGACCAGCTCCCACGCGCGCTGCACCTGGATGAACATCGCCGCATCTCCACCGGTATCGGGGTGCGTCTGCCGGAGGCGGAGGCGATAGGCGCGGCGCAACTCGACCTCGTCGACCGTGGGGTCGACGTCGAGGATCTCGTAGGCCGAAGCCGAGAGCGGACTGTCGAACATCGCTCTCCCTCCGCGACCGCGGCATCCAGGATATCCGGCGGCCGTTGTGGTTCTCCCGATGCCGGGGGCGTCAGGCGGGCACGTCGACGATGCGCTCCACGCCGAGGACGGGTGCGATCCCGCCGCCCGATGCGGCGGCGAGGTCGTCCGTGAGGTGCGCGAGCTCCGGCTCCGGTGCCCACAGCTCGAGCGTGGCTGTCGTCGCGTAGGTCGGCTCGCCGAGCGTCGCGCCGTGATGCGCCGCCCATTCGCGCAGCAGGTTGTCGTAGCGACCGGCGTCGGCGTGCGGCACCTCGAACGTCACCTGGCGCAATGCCGCCCGCCGCACGAGCGCGGCCAGGTCGAGTGCCTCCGACACCGCTGACGAGTATGCACGCACCAGGCCACCCGCTCCGAGCTTCACCCCGCCGAAGTACCGTGTCACGACCGCGACCACGTCGGTCAGTCCGCGCCGACGCAGCACCTCGAGCATCGGGATGCCCGCGGTGCCGGACGGTTCGCCGTCATCCGACGACCGCGCCTGATCGCCGAGCAGACCCGTCACCATCGCCGTGCAGTTGTGGTTGGCATCCCACGCCTTCTTGCGGATGCCGGCGATCACGGCCTCGGCCTGCTCGACCGAGGTGACGGGCTCGATCCGCGTGAGGAAGCGTGACTTGCGGATGACGGTCTCATGCTCGACGGCAGCCGCGATGGTCGCGGGGTAGCTGCGGGCGGCGGTCACCCGCCTCACGATACCGATGCCGCGGGAGGCTCAACGATCGACGAACGCCATCTGCTGCGGGTTGTAGCGGTCACCGCTCACGCCGATGCGTGTCGCGAGGGCAGTGAGGTCGGCGACCTCGTCGGCCGAGAGTGCGACGGCCGTGCTCGCGGCGTTCTCCGCGATGCGGGTGGTGCGCCGGGTGCCGGGGATCGGCACGATCCACGGCTGCTGGGCGAGCAGCCAGGCCAGCGCGATTTGGCCGGCCGTGGCGTCCTTGGCGGCGGCCAACTGCGCGACGTGCGCCACGAGCGCCTGGTTCGCGGCCCGGTTCTCTGCCGTGAAGCGCGGAATCGTGGCGCGGATGTCGCCGGCCGCGAAGTCGGACGCGGTGTCGACGGTGCCGGTCAGGAAACCTTTGCCGAGCGGGCTGAACGGCACGAATCCGATGCCGAGTTCGGCGAGCACCGGCAGGATCTCAGCCTCGGGGTCGCGGGTCCACAGGGAGTATTCGCTCTGCAGCGCGGTGACGGGATGTACGGCGTGCGCGCGGCGGATCGTCTCGGCCGACGCCTCGGAGAGCCCGAAGTGGCGCACCTTCCCCTCGGCGATCAGCTCGCCGACCGTGCCGGCGACGTCCTCGATCGGCACATCGGGATCGACACGGTGCTGGTAGAAGAGGTCGATCACGTCGGAGCGCAGACTCCGCAGCGATGCCTCGGCCACCCGGCGGATCTGCTCGGGTCGACTGTTCAGGCCGACGCTCTTGCCGTCCTGGATATCCCACCCGAACTTCGTCGCGAGCACGACCCGGTCGCGGATGGGCTCGAGTGCCTCGCCCACGAGCTCCTCGTTCACATACGGTCCGTACACCTCGGCGGTGTCGAAGAAGTCGACGCCGTGATCGACCGCCGAGCGCAGCACCGCGATCATGTCGTCGCGGGTACCCGGATTGGGGCCGTAGCTCTGTGACATGCCCATGCAGCCGAGTCCGACCGCCGAGACCTGAAGGCCCTGTCCGAGAGTGCGCGTGTGCATGAGTGGTCCTTTCGTCGCGGCCGCGGACGGATCGGCGGCCTGGACCCGACGCTACGCGCACGTGCGGCGACGGGGGAGGGTCTGGTGGAACCCCGTTGACGGGAGCCCCTCTCGGCAGGAGGCCGCTGCCGGACCCTCCTGCGCGCCGCGCGGATCCATCGAAGGGTGGAGACCCGTCTCCGCCCCCTGCGCGATCCGGCCGAGGATGAGGGCGGCTGGACTGGAGTCATGCTCCGCACCCTCCGCTCCCTTCCGCTGTGGCTCACCTCTCGTCGCGGGGGATGGATCTCCCTGCTGATCGCGGCGGTCGCGTTCACCGCCCTCCTCGGCGTGCTCGGACGGGCATCGGTCCCGGCAGGCAACGACGTGGCTCCGCCGGATTCCGAATCCGCGCAGGCCGCGCTCCTCGCCGAGCAGTTCCCCGACGCGGACGAGCACACGGTACTGCTGGTCGCCTCCCGTGAGGACGACGCGCAGCTCAGCGATGCCGACCTCGCCGCCCTCGGTGCGCTCTCGGGCGAAGTCGAAGCGGAGACCGGGCACGCCCCCCACGGTCCGATCGTCAGCGACGACGGCGAGGCCGCGGTCATCCAGGCGACGCTGACCCTGGACGACGACGACGCCGCCGCTGACGCCGTGCACGGTCTGCGCGACACCGTGGCGGTGCATCCCCTCACCGGGATGCACGTGCAGGTCACGGGCGGGCCCGCGTTCGGTGTGGACGTCGCCTCCGCGTTCGACGGCGCGGACTTCACGCTGTTGATGGTGACCCTCGGGATCGTGGCCCTGCTGCTCATCGTCACGTACCGCTCGCCCGTGCTGTGGATGATCCCCCTCATCGTGGTCGCCCTCGCCGATCAGCTGGCCAACAAGGCGACCGCGGCGATCGGCGCCGGGCTCGGGCTGCAGTTCGACTCCGGGATCGTGAGCGTGCTCGTCTTCGGTGCCGGAACGAACTACGCCCTCCTGCTCATCTCGCGCTACCGCGAAGAACTCGCCCGCGAAACCGATCATCGCCGCGCCCTGGTCGCTGCCTGGCGTGCCACCGCCCCCGCGATCGTCGCCTCGAACGTCACCGTGGTCCTGGCGCTGTCGACTCTCGCCCTCGCGGTGATCCCGGGAACGCGCGGGCTCGGCATCGCCTCTGCCGTGGGCCTGCTGATCGCGCTCGCCGCCGTGCTCCTGGTGCTGCCACCGGCGCTCGCCGTGTGCGGCCGTCGACTGTTCTGGCCGTTCGCGCCGCGCGTGGGGGATATCGCGGCCACGGGCCGCGTGTGGGGTGCGGTGGCTCAACGCGTCTCCCGGCGCCCGTGGGTGCCGCTGGTCGGCGGACTCGCGCTGCTCGGCGTTCTCGCCGGTGGGCTCGCCGGAGCGTCCGTCGGGCTCACCCAGGTCGAGAAGTTCCGTGTCGTGTCCGAGTCGGCCGCAGGTCTCACGGTGCTCGGCGATCACTTCCCGGCCGGGGAGGCACAGCCGATGATCGTGATCGGCGATACGGCGGAGGCCGATGCGCTGGTCGCCGCGATCGACGACGTGCCGGGTGTGCTCCGGGTATCGGCGACGGGGGAGAGCAGCGACGGAGCGCTCACCCGTCTGCTCGTCGTCGGTGAGCCGGCGCCCGGAACGCCCTCGAGCCTCGACCTGGTGAGCGCGGTTCGAGGGGCCGTGCAGACAGTGCCGGATGCCGACGCCGTGGTGGGTGGTCCGGTGGCGGCGGATCTCGATGCGCGCGAGGGCAATCGGCGCGACCTGCTGCTGGTCGTCCCGCTCGTCCTCGCCGTCAGTCTGCTCGTGCTGATCGTGCTGCTGCGCTCCCTGGTGGCGCCGGTGCTGCTGCTCGCGGTGAACATCCTCAGCGCGGTCGCGGCCATCGGCGCCGGCACCTGGCTGAGCAGGGTCGTGTTCGGGTGGGACGCGCTCGACCTCCAGGTGCCCCTGTTGTCGTTCCTGTTCCTGGTGGCGCTCGGGATCGACTACACGATCTTCCTCGTCCATCGCGCGCGCACGGAGGCACGGACGGTCGGCACGCGGCAGGGGATGGTGCGCGCCCTCACCGCGACGGGCGGCGTGATCACGAGCGCCGGTGTCGTGCTCGCGGCCGTGTTCGCCGCGCTGGGCTTGCTGCCCCTGGTCACGCTCGGGCAGATCGGCCTCATCGTCGGGATCGGCGTGCTCGTCGACACCTTCGTCGTGCGCACCCTGGTGGTCCCGGCGATCTTCGCGATCGTCGGCGAGCGGATGTGGTGGCCGCGGAAGGCCGGGGGTGCGGGATCCCGCGGGGATCGACACGCGGATCGACACGGACACCGGCCGCACGGGGGAGAATACGAAGATGCCGCAGTCGCCATCTCCGCAGACGCGGACTGAGCGTTCCGGCCGCGTCGATTCCGCGGCCGGGATCCGCGCGCCGCGCACGTGGGCGAGCCTGGTCGGTTCCATCCGGATCGGTCAGGCCGTCATCACGGTCGTGCTGCTCGTGGTCGGTGCGTGGCGTGCCGCGGCGGACGGTGTGCCGCTGCCGTGGGTCCTCGCCCTCTCGCTCGTCTTCCTCGGCTGGTACGGCGGCGGTCTGCTGCTCGGCGAACGCACCGCCGACCGTCGCCTCGCGACCTGGTGGCTGCTCGGGCTGACCCTCATCTGGCTCGGCGCGGTCGTGGTCTCGCCGGAGTTCGTGTGGCTCGCCTTCCCGCTGTGGCTGCTCGCCGGATTCGTGATGCGCCTGCGGTGGGCGCTGCTGCTCAGCGTCGTGGTCCTCGCCGTGGTGGTGACCGCTCCGCTGCTGCACACCGGCACCACGACCTACGCGAACGTGATCGGTCCCCTCGTGGGCGGCGTCTTCGCGCTGGGGATCTCGCGCGGGTACCTCGAGCTCGTCCGCGACGGGCGCGAGCGCCGTCGACTGATCGCCTCGCTGGTTGCGACCCAGGAGGAGATGGCCGCCCTGCAGGACGAGCTCGCCCGCACCCAGCGCGAGTCGGGGGCGACGGCCGAGCGCACCCGGGTGTCGCGCGACATCCACGACACCGTCGCGCAGAGCGTGTCGTCGATCGGGATGCTGGCGCGTTCGGCCCTGGAGGTCGACGATCCGTCGCAGCGCATGCGCGCTCTCGAGCAGATCGGCGCCCTGGCTGCGGAGGGGATGGCGGATGCTCGGCGCATCGTGAACGCCCTGGCGCCGGCGGAGCTGGAGTCGACGGCGCTCGGCGACGCCCTCGCCCGGATGCTGGAGCGCCTCACCGAGGAGACCGGGATCGAGGCCGCTCTGCACGCCGACGACGACTTGCCGTCGCTCGGCATCGACGCCGAGGTGGCCCTGCTGCGGACGGCGCAGTCGGCCCTGGCGAACGTCCGCTCCCACGCATCGGCCTCCCGTGTCGTGGTCACCCTGGCCGATGCGGGCGATGCGGTGCGCCTCGACATCGTCGACGACGGGATCGGATTCGACGCCCGGCACTGGGACGCCCAGGGCGGCGTCGGCAGCCGCGGCGGCGGCTACGGACTGCGCTCGATGCGTGCGCGCCTGCGGGAGCTCGGCGGAGGGCTCGACGTGGAGAGCGCCCCTGGCGACGGCACCGCGCTCTCGGCGCACATCCCTCTGGGCCGCGCCGCTCAGGGGCGACGGAACGGAGAACAGGGATGACCCCGGTGCGCGTGCTGCTCGTCGATGACCATCCCATCGTCCGCGCCGGTGTGCGCTCGCTGTTCGACCACCGTGACGACGTCGAGGTGGTCGGTGAGGCGGCGTCCGGAGAAGAGGCGCTCGCTCTCGCTCGGCACCTGCATCCCGATGTCGTGCTGTGCGACCTGCGGCTCGGTGAGGGCATGGACGGCGTGCAGACGACCGCCGCCCTGCGCACGCAGGATCCGGCCCCGGCCGTCCTGATCCTCACGACATTCGATCGCGACGCCGAGATCCTCGGTGCGATCGAGGCGGGAGCGGCGGGGTACCTGCTCAAGGATGTCGCCCCGGACGAGATCGTGCGTGCGATCCGGCAGGCCGCATCCGGCGGACTCGTGCTCAGCCCGGAGCTCAGCGAGCGGGTGGTGCAGGTCATGCGCGCGCCGCGGGTGCGGCTGACGGGCCGTGAGCTGGAGGTGCTCCGGCTGCTCGACACCGGGGCGTCGAACCGCGAGATCGCCAAGACGCTGTTCGTGACGGAGGCCACCGTCAAGACCCACCTCGTGCACGTGTTCGAGAAGCTCGGCGCCGACAACCGGGCGCGTGCCATCGCCATCGCACGCGAGTCCGGTCTGCTCTGAGTCCGGTCTGCTCCGAGTCGCCCCCTGGCGCGGGCCGCGTGCGCGGGGCTCGACCCTGTCAACCGTTCGATGGATCCCCGGAACGGCCGCGACGCCGAGGCTGGAATCAGACCGAAAGGATTTCCGATGCGCAGACTCTTCACCGCCGCGTTCGCCTCCATGATCGCGGGCGTCGCCTCCGGACTCTTCTACCGAGAGTTCACCAAGATCAACGGCTTCCCCGAGGGGGAGGCGACGCAGCTCGGGCTCGTGCACACGCACCTGCTCGTGCTGGGCTTCATCGTGCTGTTGATCGTCCTGCTCCTCGAGAAGGCGTTCGCGCTCTCCGAGAGCCGCCTGTTCGGCTGGTTCTTCTGGCTGTACAACGCGGGCCTGGTGCTCACGTCGGCCATGATGATCTGGCACGGCTGCCTCACGGTGCTCGGGCAGGAGTCGTCGAGCATGATCGCGGGCATCGCGGGGCTGGGCCACATCCTGCTCAGCGCCGGTATGGTGCTGCTGTTCCTCGCCCTGCGGAAGCGTCTGTTCGCGACGAAGCCCGCCGCCCCGGCGGCCGCCCCGGCTGCGGCCGCCCCGGCCGTCTCGGCCTGACGGCGTTCACAACTCAGGAACGTCAGGTCCGGACAGCCGTGTCCCCGTGATCCGGTCCGGTGCCCGACGAAGTTCCTGAGTTGTGAACAGAGACCGCCCGAGGCCGGAGTCAGTCCGCCTCGACCGAGTCGTCGCGGAGGTGCGCGATGTGCGCCGCGTGCCGGGCCAGGTGGTTCGGGGAGCGGCGCACGAACAGCCAGGCCACGAGCAGCACGACGAACCAGATCGGCGTCACGAGCAGCGCGGTCAGCGTGTCGGGCTGGGTCGTGAGCGCCCACAGGATGAACACGAAGAACGCCAGCACCACGTAGACCATGAACACACCGCCGGGCAGCCGGAAGGTCGACGCGGCGACCTTGTCCTTGCGGGTGCGGCGGTACACGAGGTAGCTGCACAGGAAGATCGTCCAGACGAACATGAAGCACAGGGCCGAGACCGTGGTCACCATGTCGAACGCGGTACCGATGTCCTTGCCCGCGTAGAGCAGCACGACGCCGGAGAACAGCAGGATGCACGACAGGAACAGTGCGTTCTGCGGCACCCGGCGGCGCGAGAGGCGGGCGAACATGCGCGGGGCGTCGCCGTCCTGTGCGAGACCGAACACCATGCGCGAGGTCGAGTAGATGCCGGAGTTCGCGCTCGACATGGCGGAGGTCAGCACCACGAGGTTCACCACCGTCGCGGCGATGCCGAGTCCGGCGAGGGCGAACATCGCGATGAAGGGGCTCTCGCCGGCGACGTACTCGGTCCACGGGGTGACCGCCATCAGCACGATGAGCGCGCCCACGTAGAACAGCAGCACACGGATCGGGATCGCATTGATGGCCTTGGGCAGGTTGCGCTTCGGGTCCTTGGTCTCCGCCGCTGCGGTGCCCACGAGCTCGATGCCGACGAACGCGAACACCGCGATCTGGAAGCCCGCGACGAAACCCATGAATCCGTGCGGGAACATGCCGCCCTTGTCCCACAGGTTCGAGAAGCTCGCGGTGCCGGCGTCGTGTTGGAATCCGGTGAAGATCATCACGAGTCCGGTGATGATGAGCGCCACGATCGCGACGATCTTGATCAGCGCGAACCAGAACTCCATTTCGCCGAACGCGGCGACGGTCGGGAGATTCAGGGCGAGCAGGATGACGATCACCAGCACGCCGGGGATCCACAGGGGGATTCCGGGGATGAGCGCATCCGTGTATCCCGCGATCGCGATCACGTCGGCGACGCCGGTGACCACCCAGCAGAACCAGTAGGTCCACCCCGTGAAGAAGCCCGCCCACGGGCCGAGCAGGTCGCTCGCGAAGTCGCTGAACGACTTGTACTTCAGGTTCGACAGCAGCAGCTCGCCCATCGCCCTCATGACGAAGAACAGCATGAAGCCGATGATCATGTAGACGAAGATCACCGAGGGGCCCGCGACCGAGATGGTCTTGCCGCTGCCCATGAACAGCCCGGTGCCGATGGCCCCGCCGATCGCGAGCAGTTGGATGTGGCGGTTGCTCAGCGCTCGCCGCAGATGCTGTTCCTCTCCGTCTGCGGCGGTGTCGCGCTCGCTTCCGGTACCCCCCGTGTGCTGCTTCGTCACTTTCTTCCTCCGGTCCTCGTCGACGGTTGCCGTCCGACGGTACCTGGAGGAGGGGCCGAGTCCGGAATCGAGTACCGGCATGCCGCCGTTTCCCCCGAGTGAGCGTCTCCGATTCGAAGCGCCCGGGACGTGCGCTACTTCGCGACGAGGGTCGTCTCGAAGCTGTACATGTCGGGTCGGTAGCAGTGGTTTCCATATTCGATCGCTCGCCCGGAGTCATCGAAGGCGATGCGTTCCATGGTGAGGACGGGCCCGCCGTCGTCGATGTCGAGCAGCCCGCTCTCGTCCCCCTCGGCGCGACGCGCGCCGATCTTCTGCTTCGCGATGCGGATCGTGACGCCTCGTGCGCGGAGGATCTGGTACAGCCCTCGGGTGCCGAGGTCATCTGTCGTGATGTCGCGGAACTCCGGAGGGAGGTAGTTCTCCAGCACGGCCACCGGTGTCCCATCGGTGCTTCGCTGACGGCGGATGTAGACGACCTCATCCCCCGGGGCGACACCGAGACCGCTCGCGACCACATCGGAGGCGGGAACCACCTCGTGGGCGAGGACACGGGTGCCCGGCTCGTGATGCGAGCCCTGCAGATCCTCATAGAGACTGGTCAGTTCGACCTGGCGGGTGACCTGGCCCTGGACGACCTGGGTGCCGATGCCTCGGCGACGCACGAGAAGGCCCTTGTCGACGACCTCCTGGATCGCGCGGCGCACAGTGGGGCGTGAGAGGCCCAGGCGCTGGGCGATCGCGATCTCGTTCTCGAGGCGGGCACCGGCGGGGATCGCTCCGGAGTGGATCGCCGATTCGAGGCGGCTGGACACCTGGTAGTACAGCGGCACGGGGCCGGTGCGGTCGAGGTCGGCGAACAGTTCGGCCGGCCAATGGGGCTCGTCGCCGGCCATCGTTCCCTCCCCGGCCCACGCGCTCGCGGGGCCATGTTCCGACAATCTTACGTCCGTGTCGGCGTTGCCCCTGGTCCCTTGCACAGATCCATCCATGTGTTATTGTTAGGACATTCAAGCATCAAGGCCGATGCTCGTACAGAGAGCCGTACAGAGAGGTGTTCGCGCGCATGACCGCTACGCAGAACGCACCCGAGATCATCGCCTTCGGACGTCTCGGGGTCGATCTCTACCCGTTGCAGAGCGGTGTGGTCCTCGAAGACGTCACGAGTTTCGGCAAGTATCTCGGCGGCAGCGCGGCCAACGTGTCGGTCGCGGCGGCTCGGCACGGTCACCAGGTGGCTCTGGTCTCCCGCGTCGGCGATGATCCCTTCGGGCGCTACCTGCATCGGGAGCTCGATCGTCTCGGCGTCGATCGTTCCCGGGTCGTCGTGGATCCTCGCATGAAGACGCCGTTGACGTTCTGCGAGATCTTCCCGCCCGACGACTTCCCGCTGTACTTCTACCGCGACCCGAAGGCGCCGGACCTCAACATCGACATCGCCCAGATCGACCTGGACGCCGTGCGCGCCACCGATCTCCTCTGGCTGACCGTCACCGGACTCAGCCAGGAGCCGAGCCGCTCGGCGCACTTCGCCGCGCTCGAGGCGAGGGGGCGCGCACGGTTCACGGTCCTCGACCTCGACTACCGTCCGATGTTCTGGAGCGATCCGTCCGAGGCGTCGGCGCAGGTCGGCGCCGCGCTCGACGGGGTGACCGTGGCCGTGGGCAACCGCGAGGAATGCGAGGTCGCGGTCGGGGAGACCGATCCGCATCGAGCCGCCGACGCGCTGCTGGAGCGCGGCATCGAACTCGCGATCGTGAAGCAGGGACCGCGCGGCGTTCTGGCCAAGACGCGGGACGAGTCGGTCGAGGTACCGCCGTTGCGCATCGATGTCGTGAACGGGCTCGGTGCAGGCGATGCCTTCGGCGGAGCGCTGTGCCACGGATTGCTGAGCGGGTGGGGGCTCGAGCAGATCATCCGATTCGCGAATGCAGCGGGGGCGATCGTCGCTTCGCGGCTGGAGTGCTCGACGGCCATGCCGACGACCGTCGAGGTCGACGCGGCGATGGCAGGGGGGAAGTGACATGAGCGGCATGCTGACGGCATCCGACTTCGCACGCCTGCGGGAGGTGCGTTCCCGGCGACCCTACGAGATCGCCGACGCCCTGCGCACCCGCACCCGGCGGGAGGTCCTGAGTTCCGACGACCGGATGTTCATCGTCGCCGCTGACCACCCGGCGCGGGGTGCGCTGGCGGTCGGGGCGGATGCCACCGCGATGGCGGACAGGTATGACCTGCTCGACCGGCTGGCCACGGCTCTCGCCCGTCCCGGTGTGGACGGGGTGCTCGGCACGCCCGACATCATCGACGATCTCGCGGCCCTCGGTCTGCTCGAGGGCAAGGTCGTCGTCGGGTCGATGAACCGCGGCGGCCTGCGCTCCGCGACCTTCGAGATGGATGATCGCTTCACCGCCTACGACGTGCCGAGCATCATCGAGTCCCGGCTCGACTTCGCGAAGACCCTGATCCGCATCAACTTCGATGACGAAGGCACCTCGGCGACCCTCGAGGCGACGGCACATGCCGTGACCCAGGCGGCCGCCGCACGACTGCCCATCATGCTCGAGCCGTTCGTGAGCGAATGGAAGGACGGCCACGTCGTGAACGACCTCACCTCGGATGCTGTCATCCGCTCGATCGCGATCGCCGCCGGGCTCGGCGGGAGCAGCGCATACACCTGGATGAAACTGCCGGTCGTCCCCGAGATGGAGCGGGTGATGGCGGCGACGACCATGCCGACCGTGCTCCTCGGCGGTGATTCGCCTGAGGGACCGGACGAGACCTTCGCCGCCTGGGAGGACGCCCTGTCGCTCTCCGGCGTGCGGGGCCTGACCGCCGGTCGCACGCTGCTCTACCCTCCGGACGGCGATGTCGCTGCGGCCGTCGACATCGCGGCACGGCTCGTCCACCCCACGTTGATCTGAGGAGCACACATGACCATCGAGACGACCAGCACAGCGGCGACCCCTCCCGTGGGGGGTGTGCCGCAGATCGGCCACTGGATCGACGGAGCGCCGCGTTCGTCGACGAGCGGTCGCACAGCCGACGTCTTCAACCCGGCGACGGGAGCGGTGATCGGGCAGGTCGCCCTGGCCGACGAATCCGAGATCGCGGAGGCGATCGCTTCCGCGGACCGCGCACAGCGTGCCTGGGGGAGCACGTCGATCGCCAAGCGCCAGGCAGTGCTGTTCGCCTTCCGCGAGCTGCTCAACGCGAAGAAGGGCGAGCTCGCCGAGATCGTCACGCGCGAGCACGGCAAGGTGCTCTCCGACGCGATGGGCGAGATCCTCCGCGGTCAGGAGGTGGTCGAGCTCGCCACCGGGTTCCCACACCTGATCAAGGGGGCGTACTCCGAGAACGTCTCCACCGGCATCGACGTCTACTCGATCAAGCAGCCGCTGGGCGTCGTCGGTATCGTGAGTCCGTTCAACTTCCCGGTCATGGTGCCGATGTGGTTCTTCCCGATCGCGATCGCGGCCGGCAATGCCGTGGTGCTCAAGCCGAGTGAGAAGGATCCGTCCGCGGCACTGTGGATGGCTGAGCTGTGGCGTGAGGCCGGGCTGCCCGACGGGGTCTTCACCGTGCTGCAGGGCGACAAGCTCGCCGTCGACGGGCTGCTCACGAGCCCGCTCGTGCAGTCGATCTCGTTCGTGGGGTCGACGCCGATCGCCCAGTACATCTACGAGACCGCATCGCGTCATGGCAAGCGGGTGCAGGCACTCGGCGGGGCGAAGAACCACATGCTCGTGCTCCCCGATGCCGACCTCGACCTCGTCGCCGATCAGGCGATCAACGCGGGGTACGGTGCGGCGGGCGAGAGATGCATGGCGATCTCAGTGCTGATCGCCGTGGAGCCGGTGGCCGAGAGGCTCATCGAGAAGATCACCGAGCGGATCTCCCAGCTGCGCGTCGGGGACGGCGCAGGGGGGCCGGACGGGGAGCCCGACCTCGGACCTCTGATCAGCGGTGCGCACCGCGAGAGGGTTTCCGGGTACGTCGACATCGCCGCGGCCGACGGCGCGCGCATCGTGGTCGACGGCCGGGGTCTCGTCGTGGACGGGCATGAGGACGGCTTCTTCTTCGGGCCCACGCTGATCGACGAGATCCCGCTCACATCGAGGGCGTACCGGGAGGAGATCTTCGGGCCGGTGCTCTCGATCGTCCGCGTGGAGACGTTCCAGAAGGGGCTCGACCTGATCAACTCCGGCGAGTTCGGCAACGGCACGGCGATCTTCACGAACGACGGCGGTGCGGCCAGGCGCTTCCAGAGCGAGGTGCAGGTCGGCATGATCGGCATCAACGTCCCGATCCCGGTTCCGGTCGCCTACCACTCTTTCGGGGGATGGAAGGCGTCGCTGTTCGGCGATGCGAAGGCGTACGGTGTGCACGGGTTCGAGTTCTTCACGCGGGAGAAGGCGGTCACCAGCCGCTGGCTCGACCCGGCGACGCACGAGGGCATCAACCTCGGATTCCCGCAGAACCGCTGAGGTGCGCATGAACGTCGAGAGGCATGCGGATGACGGCGCGGCCAGGGAAGCGCGGTGGTTCCACCGTCGTGGCGCACTGGCCGCCGGGGAGTGGGAGAGCGTCGTCGACGACGGCCTCCCGGGCTGGCAGCACACGGGCCTCCGCATCGGCGCAGTGGCAGACGGGGAGTCTCTCGCCGTGCCGGAGGCCGGGCAGGAGCGCATCGTGGTTCCGCTCGCCGGCCGCTTCTCGGTGGAGGTGATCGAGGGAGGTGCGGCGTCGACGATCGAGCTCGTGGGGCGACGCTCGGTGTTCGACGGTCCGACGGATGTCCTCTACCTCTCCTCGTTCGCCGCGGCCACGGTGCGTGGAATCGGCCGGTTCGCCGTCGCTTCGTCGCCCACGATCGAACGACGGCCCTCGCGCCGGATCGCGGCGAGCGAGACTCCGGTCGAGCTTCGAGGTGCCGGATCGTCCAGCAGGCAGGTGCACAACTTCGGCACACCGGAGGCGCTCGATGCGGCACGGCTGATCGTGTGCGAGGTCATCACTCCCGCCGGCAATTGGTCGTCCTATCCTCCCCACAAGCACGACGAGCACGTGCCGGGGCATGAATCCCGACTCGAGGAGATCTACTATTTCGAGGCGGCACGCACCGATCGGTCGGTGCACGGATCGCTGCAGGGGGCGGACGCCGCCTTCGGACTCTTCAGCACCTACTCCTCGCCGGCGGGGGAGATCGAGATCGATGCGAGGGTGCACTCCGGTGACATCGCCCTGGTGCCGTACGGCTACCACGGCCCTGCCGTCGCAGCCCCCGGCTACGACCTGTACTACCTGAACGTGATGGCGGGGCCGGATCCGCAGCGGCAATGGCTGATCTCCGATGATCCGGACCACGCGTGGGTGCGCGATTCCTGGTCGGCACAGCCGATCGATCCGCGGCTGCCCTTCCCGGAAGGTGCGGCTCTGCACGATGACGAGTCAGATGGAGGAGGTCAACGATGACACCGGCGAGAAGGATGACACCGACCAGGAGGATGTCGGTCAGCCAGGCGCTGGTCGAGTTCCTCGCGAATCAGTGGACGGTCGACGGTGAAATCCGCGAGCGGACGATCCCCGGCGTGTTCGGGATCTTCGGGCACGGGAACGTCGCGGGCATCGGGCAGGCGCTGCGGCAGCTCGACGTCGAGCGTCCAGGCGTGATGCCGTATCACCAGGCACGCAACGAGCAGGCGATGGTCCACCAGTCCGTGGGGTACGCGCGGATGCACCGTCGCCGGGCGACCTTCGCCTCCGCGGCATCCGTCGGCCCCGGCGCGACCAACATGCTCACCGGCGCGGCCTTGGCCACGACGAACCGCCTGCCCGCGCTCCTGCTCCCGAGCGACACCTTCGCCACCCGCGTCGCCGACCCCGTGCTGCAGCAGCTCGAGCAGCCGTGGGACATCGGTCTCTCCGTGAACGATGCGTTCCGTCCGCTCTCGCGCTTCTTCGACCGTGTGCAGCGTCCGGAGCAGCTGTTCTCGATCGCCGTGAACGCGCTCCGCGTGCTCGTGGATCCTGCGGAGACGGGCGCCGTCACGATCGCTCTGCCGGAAGACGTGCAGGCCGAGAGCATCGACGTGCCGCTGTCGTTCCTCGCCGAGCGCGAGTGGCACCTTCGGCGCCCGCTGCCGGAGCGCGGCGCTCTCGAGCGGGCGGTGCGGGCGATCCGCGCCGCGAAACGCCCGTTCATCGTCGCCGGTGGCGGGGTGATCTATTCCGGGGCGGAGGGGCAGCTGCGGGCCTTCGTCGAGAGCACCGGCATCCCCGTGGGGAGCACGCAGGCGGGTGGCGGCAGCCTCGATTGGGACCACGCGCAGTACCTCGGCGGCGTGGGCGCGACCGGATCGTCCGCGGCGAACAGGCTCGCCGCAGAAGCCGACCTCGTCATCGGCATCGGCACGCGCTACAGCGACTTCACCACCGGCTCGCGCACCGCGTTCCAGCACCCGAGCGTCGAGTTCGTGAACATCAACGTCGCGGCGTTCGACGCCTACAAGCACGGTACGTCGTTGCCGGTGATCGCCGATGCACGCGAGACGCTCAACGCACTCGCGGCGGCGCTGCCCGACCGGCTCGTGAGTGACGAGTATGCCGCGCGCGTCGCCGGGGAGAAGCGCGAGTGGGATGCCACGGTCGACACTGCCTTCGTGCCTTCGGGGCGCGAGAGACCAGGCCAGCCGGAGATCGTCGGCGCCGTGCAGGCGGCCACCGACCCGGAAGACGTCATCGTGCAGGCGGCGGGCTCGCTGCCAGGGGACCTGCACAAGCTCTGGCGCGTTCGGGATCCGCTCGGCTACCACGTCGAATACGCCTTCTCGTGCATGGGGTACGAGATCGCCGGAGGGCTCGGTGCCAAGCGCGGCGCGCTCGCCGACGGGTCCGACCGCGACGTGGTCGTGATGGTCGGCGACGGCTCGTATCTGATGCTGAGCTCCGAGCTCGCGACCGTCGTCGCCGAGGGGATCAAGCTCATCATCGTGATCGTGCAGAACCACGGCTACGCGTCGATCGGGCACCTGTCCGAGACGGTGGGGTCCGAGCGCTTCGGCACCAGGTACCGGATGCAGGGCGATCAGGCACGGGATGGCTCCGGGCAGGGTGAGCGGCTGCTGCCGATCGACCTCGCGATGAACGCCCGCAGCTACGGCCTCGACGTCGTGGAGATCGCGCCCACGGCCTCCGCGATCGACGACCTGTCGGCCGCGCTCGCCGCAGCGAAGGCCTCGCCGCGTTCGACGGTGATCCACATCGAGAGCGATCCGCTGCTCTACGCCCCAGACGGCGAGGGATGGTGGGACGTGCCGGTGCCCGAGGAATCGTCGCTGCCGTCGACGCGTCGGGCGCGACGCGAGTACGAGCAGCGCCGGACGGCGCAGCGGCCCCTTCTGGGGGGCGAAGGGTCTCTGGGCGCTGGAGGATCACCGGGCGCGGACGACGGGAGCGGGAAGTGAAGGCGACGGTGGCGGGTGCGCCCGTGAGCTTCGGTGTGTTCGAGCTGACGCCGGAGGGCGCGGAGACGATCGCGCCCGACGATCTGCTCGCGACCCTCGCCGAGTCCGACTACCGCGGTGTCGACCTCGGTCCGTCGGGATTCTTCGGGCAGGGGAGACGGCTGCGGGAGCGGCTGCGAAGTCATGGGCTGGAGCTCGCAGGCGGCTGGGTGCAGCTGCCGTTCTCTGATGACGAGGCGTTCGACGCCGCGTTGCCGGAGCTGCACGATGCACTTCGGGCCTTCTCCGACGCCGCGCAGGACGCTCCTGACCGACTGCCGCTGCCGACGCTCGCCGACGGCGGTTCGGCGATTCGTCAAGGCGCCCCTGGCCGCGGTGCCGAGGTCGACCCGCTCGCGGAGGCAGCCTGGGGACGCCTGCTCGCGAACACCGAGCGCGCCGCCGCCCTCGTGAGGGCGGCCGGGTTCGAGCCGACCTTTCACCACCACGCGGGCACGTTCGTGGAATCCCCGGAAGAGATCGACCGGTTCCTCGCGAACGTCGACGTCGACCTGACGCTCGACACAGGGCACCTGTTCATCGCCGGTGGCGATCCGCTCGATGCGGTGCAGCGCTGGGGGGACCGCATCAACCACCTTCACCTCAAAGACGTCGATCTCGGCGAGCTCACGCGCGTGCTCGCGGCCGGGGGAGGGATGCGGGAGGTCTGGTCGTCCGGAGCATTCGTCGCCTTCGGCGAGGGCGACATCGACCTCGGTGCGGTGATGGACACCGTCGATGCCCGCGGCTTCGACGGCTGGATCGTCGTCGAGCAGGATGTGCTCAACGGCCCGGACGTCTCCCTCTCCGACTTCCGAGCCGCACGCGGGACGGACCAGATCCGCAACCGCGAGGCTCTGCGCCCCTGGGCGTGACCTCTTCTCCTCATCTCTTCTCCTCATCGCTTCTCCTCTCCTCTCCACACCTCCCTTCCGCAAAGGACCGCACGATGTCACACGCTCCTCTCCGCTTCGGCCTGATCGGTACCGGACGCATCGGCCAGGTGCACGCCGCGAGCATCGCCGCCGACCCCGACGCGCAGCTCACCCGCGTCGCCGACCCGTTCGTCGACGGCGCCCTCCGCGTCGCGGCCGCTTACGGCGGCACGGCGACCGATACTCCGGACGACGTGTTCACCGCCGGCGACATCGACGCGATCCTGATCGCCTCGCCGACCCCGACGCACGTCGATCTGATCGCGCAGGCCATCGAGGCCGGCATCCCGGTGCTGTGCGAGAAGCCGATCGACCTCGACATCGCCAGGGTCGAGGCGCTGCGCCCGCGGGTCGTGTCGTCCGGTGTGCCGGTCGCGCTCGGTTTCAACCGCCGCTTCGACCCCGCGTTCGCCGCTGCCAGGGCTCGCGTCGCCGCGGGCGAGATCGGTGCTCTCGAACAGCTGACGATCATCAGCCGCGACCCGTCGGCGCCCCCCGCCGACTACGTCGGGGTGTCCGGGGGGATCTTCCGCGACATGACGATCCACGATTTCGACATGGCGCGCTTCTTCCTGCCGGAGATCGTCGAGGTGTCGGCCTTCGGGTCGACGACGTTCGATGCCGGGGCCGCTCAGCACGGCGACTTCGACACCGCGGTAACCACCCTGCGCGCGGCATCCGGAGCACTCGTCACGATCGTGAACTCGCGGCACAGTGCGGTCGGCTACGACCAGCGCATCGAGGCGTTCGGAGGTGCGGGAATGCTGCAGGTCGCCAACGCCCCGACCAGTCTCGTGAGCCTGTCGACCGCCGCGGCCGTCGAGGCGAAGCCGCCGTACGAGCCGTTCTTCCTGGAGCGCTACGCGGCGGCGTATGCCGCGGAGCTGCACGAGTTCATCCGCCTCGTCCGCGGTGAGGCGTCCACCAGTCCGACCTTCGAAGACGGCCGTGCCGCCCTGATCTTGGCGGATGCCGCGCAGCGTTCGGCCACCGATCATGTCGTCGTGGCGGTGGATCTGCGATGAGCACGCCGTCGCCGCGCGCCCGCTACCGACTGGCCGCCTCGGCGGAGATGCTCTACACCGAGCTCGAGTTCGTGGAGCGCGTCCGGCGGCTGCACGAGCGGGGCTTCGAGGTCGAGATCTGGGACTGGAGCACGAAGGACCTTCCGGCCCTCGCCGCGACCGGAGCCGTGTTCTCCTCGATGACGGGATACCTGCGCGGCGACCTCACGACGCCCGACGGCATCGCCGAACTCATCGCCACGGCGGAGGAGTCGTTGCGCATGGCCGAGCTGATCGATGCGCCCCGGCTGAACCTGCATGGCACGGGCCTCGACTCGGACGGGCTGCCGGTGCGCCCCCGAGAAGAGGTCTCCGAACGCGAGTGGGCGACGGCGACCGAGACACTGGGACGACTGGCAGAGCTCGGTGCGCGGGAAGGCCGTGTCTTCACACTGGAGAACCTCAACACGGCTGTCGATCATCCCGGCACTCCCTTCGCGCGCGCCGCCGATACGCTCCGGCTCGTGCGCGCCGTCGATGCGCCTGCGCTGCGGCTCAATCTCGACCTCTATCACGCGCAGATCGGCGAGGGGAACCTCATCGCGCTGGTGGGGGCGGCGTTGCCGTGGGTCGGCGAGATCCAGGTCGCCGATGTTCCGGGGCGATGCGAGCCGGGTACCGGGGAGATCCGATACGACGCGATCGCCGCGGCGCTGCGCGAACTCGGCTATGCGGGTGTGATCGGTCTCGAGGGCTGGGCTCGGAGCGACACGGATGCCGCCCTGGATGCGTTTCGGAACGCCTTCGGGGTCTGAGGCGCAGTGGGGGGAGGGGAAAGCCGGTGCGAGCGATTCACCGGCCCCCCGGCTCACGCGTCGTACGTCGTCGGCCCCGTCACCTCGGGCACGGATTCCCAGGATCCGGAGGCGGAGCTGCGCAGCGCCGCATCCACGATCTCGGCGGCCGACCACGCGTCGGACGCCGAGGGTGCGAGCTGTCTGTCTTCCGCGACGGAGCGCAGGAACAGCGACGCCTCGATGGTCTTCAGGTCGTCGAAACCCATCGATGTGCCGGCGCCGGGTTGGAAGCGGGCGAAGTCGCCGTAGCCGGGCCCGACCATCACGGTTCGGTAGCCCGATGCATCGTCGGCGAGCTGCAGCTCGTTCAGCCGCTGGAAGTCCCAGCGCAGCGAACCCCTCGTCCCGTACACCTCGATGCGGTACTCGGCGCGCGGGCCGATCGCGACGCGGCTGGACTCCAGAACCGCGACGGCTCCCGAGGCGAACCGTGCGAGGATCGCGGCGTAGTCCTCGTTCTCGACCTCACCGGTGGGCCCGCCGCTGGCGCCACGACTGAAGTGGCTGGTCGCGCCGTCGACGGGAAGCGGCCTGGTGCGGATGAAGGTCTCGGTGAGCCCGCTGACCTCGCTGATCCGGCCGACCACATACTGGGCCAGGTCTGCGCCGTGCGAGAGCAGATCTCCGAGCACGCCCGTTCCGGCGCGCTCCCGGCGGAAACGCCAGGTGAGCGCTCCCTCGGGGTCGGCCGAATAGTCGGCCAGCAAGGCGACGCGGACGTTCGTGATGGTGCCGAGAGCGCCATCGCGCACCAGGCGCCTGGCATGCGCGATCGCAGGCGCATGACGGTAGTTGAATCCCACCGATGTGACGAGTCCGGCCTCCGCCGCCCCCTGTGCGATCTCCCGCGACTCGCGGGCGCCCCGGCCCATGGGCTTCTCGATCCAGAAAGGCTTGCCGGCGGAGGTGGCGGCCTGCGCGATCTCGTGGTGGAGGAAGTTCGGCGAGCAGATCGAGACCACCTCGACGTCGGGATGTGCGATCAGCTCCCGGTAATCCGCCGTCGTCTCGCGGAAGCCGAGCGCGCTCGACGCGTGCTCCCGGCCTCCGGCATCCGGGTCGGCGGCCACTGCCAGGTCCGCAACGACGGGGAGCTCGGGGTAGTGCCTGCGCGCCTCCAGATAAGCGCGCGAATGCAGTCGCCCCATCCATCCGACAGAGACCAGACCGACGCCGATGTGCTTCTTCGCCACCACGAGCGGCTCCTTCCGTTTCGCACAGAATACACCCGAGTGGAGATGTTGACAGAATGTATTGACATTTGATTTCCGCGGTGTCAGACTCGCCCTGACACCGACGTCATCTATGTGGGACGTGTCGACGTCGACAGCATCCGCATCGAAGGGAAACCGAAATGAAGAAGCGCCTCATCGGCGTTCTGGGGATCGCCGCCACAGCCGCTCTGCTGTTGTCGGCATGCTCCGGGACCGGGCAGGACCCGACGACCGACACTCAGGGGGGTGGCGACACGAAGTCGTCCGACCTGAGCTACGCCGTCGTCACGCACGCCGCACCGGGCGACGCGTTCTGGGACCGCGTCAAGTCGGGCGCGGAGAAGGCCGGCGGCGACTATGGCGCGGAGATCACCTACAACTCGGATCCCGACCCGGCCAAGCAGTCGCAGCTCATCGACAACGCGATCGCACAGGGCGTGGACGGAATCGTGGTCTCGATGGCCAACCCGGATGGCGTCCAGGCCAGCGTGGAGCGAGCCGTCGCGGCGGGCATCCCCGTCGTGACCATCAACTCCGGCCTCGAGAAGTTCGCCGAGTTCGGTGCGATCACGCACATCGGCCAGAGCGAGTCGATCGCAGGCGCGGCCGTGGGCACGCGTCTGGGCGAAGAGGGGGCGACCAACGCTCTCTGCGTCATCCAGGAGGCCGGCAACGTCGGACTCGAGGAGCGCTGCGCCGCAGCCGCCGGTGCGTTCAGCGGTTCGATGGTGAACCTGCAGGTCGACGGCACGAACGACGCCGAGGTCAAGGCCACCATCAAGTCGAAGCTGCAGGCCGACCCCTCTATCGACGCCGTGCTGACGCTGGGCGGACAGTACGCGATCGATGCGGTCGGTGCCGTCGAGGAGTCCGGGAGCGCGGCGAAGGTCGCGACCTTCGACCTCTCGGAAGACGTCGTGGCCGCAGTGGCCGACGGCAAGATCTCGTTCGCGGTCGACCAGCAGCCGTATGTGCAGGGATTCCTCGGCGTGACGGCGCTGTACCTCAAGAGCATCAACGGCAACGACATCGGAGGGGGACAGCCGGTGTACTCCGGGCCGGCGTTCGTCACGAAGGACAACGCGGCGCAGGTCGCCGAGTTCGCCAAGAAGGGCACGCGCTAGGCATCCGGCAGGGGGGCGGCCGTCGGCCGCCCCCTCTCGGCGAAAGGACTGATGATGACAACGACCGACATCGTCGCGGTGGGGAACAGACCCCGTCTCGAGCGACGACCTCTGCGCAATCTGCTCGTGCGCCCGGAGATGGGCGCTCTCGTCGCGGCACTCGCGGTGATGATCTTCTTCTCGGTGTACACCCAGAGCTTCATGACGGCCGCCGGTGCGGGCGTGTGGCTGGAGTCGGCTTCGACCTTCGGCATCATGGCGGTCGCGGTTGCCCTGCTGATGATCGGCGGAGAGTTCGATCTGTCGGCGGGCGTGCTCACGGGCTTCACCGCTCTCGTGGTCGGTGTCCTCACCACCCGATACGGCCTCAACATCTGGGTCGCGGTCCTGGTCTCGCTCGTCCTCGCCCTCTCGATCGGCGCACTCAACGGCATCCTGGTCATGAAGACCGGCCTGCCGAGCTTCATCATCACCCTGGGCACATTCTTCGTGCTCGCGGGTGTCGACCTCGCGGTCACGAAGCTCCTCACCGGTCAGGTGGCCATCCAGGGCATGACGAAGGTGCCTTACTACGACACCATCCAGCCCCTGTTCGGCTCGTCGATCTCGATCGGCGGAGGCACCTTCTACATCTCGGTGCTCTGGTGGTTCGTGGTCACGGCTGTCGCCACATGGATTCTGCTGCGCACGCGTCCGGGCAACTGGATCTTCGCGGTCGGCGGAGCGGCGACCGCATCGCGCCAGGTGGGCGTCCCCGTCCTCAAGACCAAGATCGGCCTCTTCATGGTGACCGCAGGTGCGGCCTGGCTGGTCGGGATGATCTCGCTGTTCCGCACCTCGACGGTGCAGGCGAACACGGGTGTCGGCCAGGAGTTCATCTACATCATCTGCGCGGTCGTGGGCGGCTGCCTGATGACGGGAGGCTTCGGTTCGGCGATCGGGGCGGCGCTGGGGG
Source organism: Microbacterium sp. UBA3486 (assembly GCF_002377845.1). Taxonomy (NCBI): domain Bacteria; kingdom Bacillati; phylum Actinomycetota; class Actinomycetes; order Micrococcales; family Microbacteriaceae; genus Microbacterium; species Microbacterium sp. UBA3486. The sequence continues at coordinate 8,743 of NZ_DFQP01000076.1, read as the reverse complement.
CCCTGATCTACGGCATGGTCTTCCAGGGGATCACCTTCGCCCAGTGGGACACGAACTGGCTGCGCACGTTCCTCGGGGCGATGCTCCTGCTGGCGGTGTTCCTGAACCATTGGGTGCGACTCAGAGCAGGAGGAGTGAAATGAGCGGGGTCACCACGATCGCGCCCGTCGTCGAGGTGCGCGACGTCGGCAAGAGCTACGGGCCGGTGAACGCGCTGGCCGGCGTGAGCACCACGGTGAACGCAGGACAGGTCACGTGCGTCCTCGGCGACAACGGCGCGGGGAAGTCGACCTTCATCAAGATGCTGGCGGGGGCGCATTCCCCTTCCTCCGGCGAACTGCTCGTCGACGGCGAGCCGGTGAGGTTCTCGTCGCCGCGGGCGGCTCTGGACGCCGGTATCGCGACGGTCTACCAAGACCTCGCCGTCGTGCCGCTCATGCCCGTCTGGCGCAACTTCTTCCTCGGCTCGGAACTGACGAAGGGGAGGGGCCCGCTGCGACGGCTCGACGTGAAGCGTATGAAGCAGGTCACCTACACCGAGCTGGCCAACATGGGGATCGATCTGCGCGATGTGAACCAGCCGATCGGCACGCTCTCCGGCGGGGAGCGCCAGTGCGTCGCGATCGCCCGTGCGGTGTACTTCGGAGCCAGGGTGCTCATCCTCGATGAGCCCACCGCCGCGCTCGGGGTGAAGCAGTCCGGCGTCGTGCTGAAGTACATCGCCCGCGCTCGCGACCGTGGGCTGGGCGTCGTGTTCATCACGCACAACCCGCATCATGCGTATCCCGTCGGCGATCGGTTCCTCCTCCTCAATCGAGGCACGAGCATCGGCAACTTCGAGAAGAACGAGATCTCGCTCGCGCAGCTCACCAGCATGATGGCCGGTGGCGCGGAACTGGATTCCCTCGCACACGAGCTGGAACGCGAGATCGGCGAGGATTCACCGGTCGTGCGGGAGGTGCTTCGGGAAGCGGAGGAAGCGGACGCGCTCGACGTGGCGAACCCGGGGGCGGCTGCGCCACGGGAGTGAGATCGAGGTGCAGTCGATCCGGTCTTCCGGCCCGCCGAATCGATTCGATAAGCTGGTGGGACCCCCGATCATCCCCTCAGTTCTGCGAGCCGCTCCTTCATGGCCACCTCCCTCACCACGGGCCGTCCGTGGCGCGTCATCCTTGCCTTCTCCATCCCGCTCCTGCTCGGCAACGTGGTGCAGCAGCTGTACCAGTTCGCCGACGCCATCGTCGTCGGCCGGCATCTCGGCGTCACCTCGCTCGCCGCCGTCGGAGCGACCGGCAGCCTGCTGTTCCTGCTGCTCGGGTTCGCCTGGGGGCTGACGAGCGGTTTCGCGATCCCGATCGCCCAGGCATTCGGCGCGAGGAACGACGCGGCCGTGCGCCGATCGGTCGCGACCGGCGTACTGCTCAACGCCATCACGAGCGTCATCCTGACCGTGGGCGCGCCCCTCCTCGCCGGCCCGATCCTGTCGCTGCTGCAGACGCCGCCCGAGCTGATGGCCGAGGCGACGATCTTCACGCAGATCAGCTTCCTCGGCGCGAGCGCGACGATGTTCTTCAACTACCTGTCCGCGATCATCCGTGCGATCGGCGACTCGAAGACGCCGCTGGTGTTCCTGACCGTGTCGTGTGCGCTCAACGTCGGCCTCGTCGTGCTGATGGTCGGGCCCCTCGAATGGGGAGTGGGGGGAGCTGCGCTCGCCACGGTCGTCGCTCAGGCCGTCTCGGTGGCGCTGTGCCTGGAGTTCGTGCGTCGGCGCCTGCCGATGCTGCACCTACGCCGAGCCGACTGGCGCATCACCCGTGACGACATCGCCGAGCACCTGCGACTCGGCCTGCCGATGGGGTTCCAAGCGTCGATCATCGCGATCGGCACGCTCACGGTGCAGGTCGCGTTGAACACCCTCGGCGCCGACGCGGTCGCGGCCTACACCACGGGCTCGCGCGTCGACAGCCTCGCGGTCGCCCTGCTGTCGTCTCTCGGCCTCGCCGTCTCGATGTACGCGGCGCAGAACCACGGCGGTCGTCGGCCCGACCGCATCCGTCGCGGTGTGGTCGAGGCGACCTGGATGGCGGTCGCCGCCGGTGTGGTCCTCGGTGCCCTGCTGGTCGCATTCGGCGCCCCGATGGTGCGCCTGTTCATCGGCGAAGGATCCGACGTCGTCGTCGACGACGCGCATCGGATGCTCATCATCAACGGCTGCGGGTATTGGGCGCTCGGCATGCTGTTCGTGCTGCGCGGCGCTCTTCAGGGACTCGGTCACACGCTCGTGCCCACCGTGACCGGCGTGATCGAGCTCGTGATGCGCGTGGGCGCGGCGATCGTGCTGGGGGCATGGATCGGATTCGACGGTGTCGCGTTGAGCAACCCGCTCGCCTGGCTCGGAGCGATCGTGCTGCTCGTCCCCGCGTACATCCGCGCCCACCGCGCTCTCGGACGGCTGCCCATCGACCCCGCGGAGGCGACGGAGACCTCGGCCATCGCGATCGTCGGACCGACCGACGGGTCGATGGTCGTGGACGCGGTCGTCACCCAGCCGGTGCGGGTCGTGCGGGCGCGCCGCCTGCGTTGGCCACGTCGTCGCTGACAGCCGCGCCGCTGTCGTTCCGACTGTGCCGGTCCGTACAGATATCCGCCTTCAGGATGATGCGAGTCGCACTTGAGGCGGATGCCCATTCCGGGAGACACTTCTAATGTCGAATGAGTGGAGTAACCACTGACGGGGGGTCGTCATGACGACATTGAGAATGGCCAGTGATCTGGCTGCGGTGATGGTGCCGATCGGTTACGTGGGTGCGGCGCTCGCCGTCATCTTCGCGATCGTCGCGGCGGTCGCGATCGTCCGGGGTTCCGGTGGGCTCGCCGGGGGCGCGGTGGGTCTGTGGATCGTGGGCGCGCTGATGAGCTTCGCGGCGTCCTTCGCGCGCGAGTGGACGCCGCTGATCGTGGCATGCGCGGCGCTGGCGGCGATGCTGATCGTCGGGAGCGTCGTGCGCGCGATCCTGAATGCGGCCGGGGCGGAACGTGCCGACCGCACGGTCGAGGAGCTGCCGAAGGCGGTTCCCGCGTCGAAGACGCCCGTCGCAGCGACGTCGAAGACGCCCGTCGCAGCGACGTCGAAGACGCCCGTCGCAGCGACGTCGAAGGTTGCGCTCACGAAGACCGGGCCGGCGACGGCGACGATCGCCGTCGTGCGCTGACCTCAGCGGTAGTCACGGTCACGGTGCTGCCCGGCCTCGTCGCCGGACTGCACCCGCGCGGCTTCGCGTGCCCGCAGCTCGACGCGTCGGATCTTGCCGGAGATCGTCTTGGGGAGCTCGGGGACGAACTCGATGATCCGCACCCACAGATGCGATGACAACCGTTCGTGCGCGTGGGCGAAGATCGCACGCGCCGCATCCGAACCGACGGCCGGAGCTTCCGGGGTCAGGCAGATATAGGCCTTCGGCACCGCCAGGCGCGTCGGATCGGGACTCGGGATCACCGCTGCCTCGATCACGAGGTCGTGCTCGAGCAGCACGGACTCGAGCTCGAAGGGTGAGATCTTGTAGTCGGAAGCCTTGAACACGTCGTCGGAGCGGCCGACATAGGTGAGGTAACCGTCGTGGTCGCGCACCGCGATGTCGCCCGTGTGGTGGTAACCGCCCGTCCGTGACTCCGCGGTCTTCTCCGGGTCGTCGTAGTAGCCCGCCATGAGCCCGAGCGGCGGCTGCGACAGATCGAGCGCGATCTCACCCTCGCCCTGCCCCTCGGCGACTGCGCCGGTGACCGGGTCGAGCAGCACCACCGGATAACCGGGCAACGGGCGTCCCATCGAGCCGACCTTGACCGCCTGGCCGGGGGAGTTGCCGATGCACGCGGTCATCTCGGTCTGCCCGAATCCGTCGCGGATCGTCCCGCCCCAGGCGTCACGCACCCGGTCGATGACCTCGGGGTTCAGCGGCTCGCCCGCGCCCACCAGTTCGCGCGGAGGGCGGGTGAGCCGGGCGAGATCGGCCTGGATCAGCATGCGCCACACCGTCGGCGGCGCACAGAACGTCGACACGTGGTGGGTGTCCATGACCTGCATGAGCGTGTTCGCGTCGAAGCGGGCGTAGTTGTAGACGAAGACGGTGGCCTCGGCCAGGAACGGCGAGTAGAAGCTGGACCACGCGTGCTTGGCCCAGCCGGGGGAGGAGATGTTGAGGTGCACGTCGTCGGGGCGCACCCCGAGCCACCACATGGTCGACAGGTGCCCGATCGGGTAGGAGGCGTGGGTGTGCTGCACGAGCTTCGGGCGGTTCGTCGTGCCCGAGGTGAAGTAGAGCAGCGCGGTGTCGGACGAGGGGGTCGGAGCGTCGGGCTCGAAACCCGCCGGAGCGGCGGTGGAATCGGCGAAGCGTGCCCAGCCGGAGGAGATGTCGTCTCCGACGCCGATGCGCAGGATGCCGGGATCGATGTCGTCGAGGCGATCGGCGAGCGCTCCGAGAGTGATGACCGCCCGCGCGCGTCCGTGCTCGACGCGGTAGGCGAGGTCCGAAGCCGACAACAGGGTCGAGGTCGGGATCGACACGGCGCCGATCTTCGTGATCGCCAGCATCACCTCCCACAGCTCGATCGTGTTGTTCAACATCACGATCACGTGGTCGCCGCGACCGATGCCGAGCGTGCGGAGCCAGGAGGCGACCTGGTCGGATCGCGCCGAGAGCTGCCCGTAGGTCCAGGAGCGCAGGCTCAGGTCGGCCTCGACGATCTGAACCGCCGGGCGGTCGGGGTTCTCGCTCGCGACCACGTCGAACCACTCCAACGCGAAGTTGAACTCGTCGACCTCCGGCCAGACGAATCCGTCGCGGGCCGCCGCATAGTCGGTGGCGTTCGCGAAGAGGAAGTCCCTCATCTCGCGGACGGTGTGCGTGGCGGCGGTGGCGCTGCGGCTCATGGTGCTCCCTTGCTCCTGGCGGGCGTGCCTTCCATCCTCGCGCACGCACCGACGCTCCGCTCGTTCCGGTCGCACTTCGTGCCGTCTGAAACGGAATCGGACGGCACGAAGTGCGACCGGAAGAGTCAGGTGGAGAGCACTCCCGGTCCGTCGCGCAGTTCGAACACGAGCTGGGTCTCGGTGCCGCGCACGACGGGGTGCACCGTGATGTGCTCGAGAACGATGTCGCGCAGGGCCGTCGCATCCTGCACGGCCACATGCACGAGGAAGTCGTCGACGCCGGCGACGTGGAACACCTGGAGGACGCGCGGGATGTCGACCAGGGCATCGAAGAGCGCCGTCACCTTGTCTCCCGTGTGGTTCGCCAGGCGCACTTTGATGATCGCCTGCAGCGGGAAACCCAGAGCGGCCCCGTCGACGCGGATGCGCGTGTCGCGGATCACTCCGCGCTCGCGCAGCGCCCGCACCCGATGTGCGCAGGTCGACTCGGCGAGGCCGAGGCGATGTGCGAGCGCCTTGTTCGTCGTCTCGGCGTCGCGGCTGAGCACCGCGAGCAGCTCGAGGTCGGTCTCGTCGAGTTGTGCTTTCGCCAACGGGGGGCCTCCTTGCCCTTCGGATGCTGCACAGAATAGCGTTCAGTGTCGAATCTCTGGCGGCTTCTGTCGAGTTCCTGCGGTTTCATCGTGATTCCGGCAACGTGGAGTCATGACTGCATCGCTGCATCCCGACACCGTCGCCGTCCACGGCGGCCGCTCCGACCTCGAGGGGCTCGGGGTCCACGCGCTGCCGATCGATCTGTCGACCACGAACCCGCTCCCGGACATCGAGCGCGGCGGCGACTCGTACGAGGCCATGGCGACGGGAGGGCGTCCTCCGGCGGACGGCAGCATGGTCTACGCACGACTGTGGAACCCCACGGTCGCCCGCTTCGAGGAGGCACTCGCCGAGCTCGAGCACGCCGAGGCCGCGGTCGCCTTCGCCTCGGGCATGGCCGCGATGACGGCCGTGATCCTGGCGCACACGGGAGCGACCGGGGCGCGCCACGTCGTCGCGGTGCGTCCGCTCTACGGGGGGACCGACCATCTGCTCGGCTCCGGCCTGCTCGGCGTCGAGACCACCTACTGTCACCCCGACGAGGTCGCGGCGGCCGTGCGCCCCGACACCGGCCTCGTCGTGGTCGAGACCCCGGCGAACCCCACCCTCGACATCGCCGACATCGCCGACGTCGTGCGCCAGGCCGGCACGGTGCCGGTCGTCGTCGACAACACGTTCGCGACCCCGGTGCTGCAGAATCCGATCGACCTCGGGGCGGCGATGTCTCTGCACAGCGCCACCAAGTACCTGGGCGGGCACGGCGATGTGATCGCCGGCGTCGTCGCGTGCAGCGAGGAGACGGCGGAGGCTCTGCGCCGCGTGCGAGCGGTGACGGGAGGGCTGCTGCATCCGCTCGGGGCCTATCTGCTGCACCGCGGCCTCACGACCCTCCCCGTGCGGGTGCGGCACCAGCAGGAGAGTGCGCGGCGGATCGTGCAGTGGCTCATCGATCGACCCGAGGTCGCCGAGGTGTTCTACCCGGGACTCGACGGCGACCCGCGCGGCATCCTGGAACGGCAGATGCGCGGCACCGGCGCGATGATCGCGATGCGCATGCGCGGCGGATTCGCCGCGGCCTCTGCGGTCACCACCGCGACCGCACTGTTCACGCACGCGGTGTCGCTCGGCGGAGTGGACTCGCTGATCCAGCATCCGGCGGCGCTCACGCATCGGCCTGTCCCTCCCGAAGCGCGTCCGGCGGCCGACGTGCTGCGTCTGTCGATCGGTTTGGAGGATGTCGACGACCTCATCGCCGACCTCGCCCAGGCGTTCGCCGGCGTTCCGGCCTTCGAGGTCGATGCGCCCCTCTCCGACCGGGTCACCTCCTCGCGCGCGGCACACCGGGGGGCAGTGCGCGCCTGAGGAGGTGGCTCGGCGTTCCTGTGGCGGATCAGAGGGAGGGGAGCCGGATCGTGCCGGTGGCGATGCGCTCGGTCGGCATCCGGTCGCGGTCGTAGGTGATCTCCGTGTAGCCGTGCGGGGTCGGCATCCCATCGTCGTCGAGGCTGACGAACACGATCTTCTCGATCGTGAGGATGCGCTTGCGCGTGATCATGTTCCTGGCCACCGCGCGCATGGTGAGCGACGTCGTGCCGAAGTGCGTGGCCTGCAGGCCGATCTCGATCAGATCGCCCTGCACGGCCGAGGCCTCGAAGTTGATCTCCGAGATGTGCTTGGTGACGGCACGGTAGTTGCCGAGCTGGACGATCGCATAGATCGCCGCTTCTTCATCGATCCACTTCAGCAGGCTGCCGCCGAACAATGAGCCGTTCGCGTTGAGGTCCTCCGGACGCACCCACTTGCGCGTGCGGAAATTGAGTCCGTCCTCCGACCACTGCCACGCCGGTGCCTTCTGCTTCGCCATGGGCACGAGGCTAGGCGGGTCGTGAGTCCACGATGTTACGGCCCCTTTTCGCGCAGGGCACAGGGGCCTGGCACCCCCGTTTGTGCACTAGCCACAAGAAACTGAGTTTCATCGGTGCTGAGACTTGGTTTCGAGCGGCAAATCCGGGGGTCGCGAGTCGGGGTGCCCATACAGTCGCCGGTGGCAACGACGCCACTGACCCCGGGAGTCCTCAATGACGAGTACCACGCCCCACTCGCACGGAATCGGCATGCGCATCGCCGTGATCGTGCTCAGCCTGCTGCTGGCCGCGATGGTGATCCTGTTCTTCGCGACGACGAGCAAGATCGCCGCCGGTGCCTCCGAGCTCGCCGACGGAACGACGTCCGCGAAAGACGGATCGGCCGACCTCGCTGCCGGTGCCGCAGACCTCTCGGCCGGTGCGTCGCAGCTCGCCGCGGGGACAGGCGTCCTCTCCGCGGGCGCGGCCAGCGCGCAGGAGGGTTCCCAGAAGCTGAGCGACGGGGCCACGACGGCGGCGAGCGGTGCCATGAGCCTGGCCGACGGCGCGAGCAGCCTCGCCGCCGGTGCATCGACCGCGGCGGCCGGTGCCGGCAAGGTCAGCGGGGGAGCCCAGAGCGCGCTCGCCGGGGCTCAGGAGCTGTCGACGAAGATGGCGCAGGCGGATGCCGGGGCGCAGACGCTGGCAGCGGGAGTGTCGACCCTGGCCGCCGGAGTCAACGGAGCGCACGCGTACGCCGGGCAGGTACTGGCGGGTGCGAGCGCGCTCAGCGGCACGCTCGGCACGAAGGTCGACGCGAACGTGATCGCTCTCGCGCAGCCCGAAGCGAAGAGCCTCCTGCAGGGAGTGGCTTCTGCGGCGCCAGGGCATTCGCAGCAGCTTGCCGATGCTCTCGCCGGGCTGCTCGCCGCCGACCCGCAGAACCCGCAGCTCCAGGCGCTCGCCCGCCTGTCTGCCGGCGTCGATCAGGAGGTCGACGCGATGGCTCCGGTGACGGCCAAGGGGTCCGACCTCGCCCAGGGGCTCGTCGCGGCCGCCGGCGGGTCGGCGAAGGTCACGGCCGGTGTCAACGGCCTCATCAACGGCGACGTCGCGAACAAGTGGCCGGGCACCGTGGCACTCGTCGCTCCCCAGGGGGTGCCGGCCCTCGTCGCCGGCGCGCAGTCCCTGCACTCCGGCACGTCGCAGCTCTCGGCCGGCGCCGCCACGCTGGCCGCCGGGCTGCAGACGCTCTCCACCGGAGCCTCCTCCCTCTCCTCCGGCACGGCGAACCTCAGCGCGGGTGCAACCCGCCTGAACGACGGCGCCAGCACGCTCGCCACCGGCGTCGGTGCGCTGCAGGCCGGGGCCG
>NZ_DFQP01000049.1:0-21711 GCF_002377845.1 Microbacterium sp. UBA3486 | reverse complement strand
TCTTCCAGGTACTTGTTCATCAGGTCTTCCGACGCTTCAGCGGCGGTTTCGACCAGCTTTTCGCGCCATTCGTTGGCCTGATCGACCAGCTCGGCCGGCACGTCGACGTAGTCGAATTTCATGCCCTGCGAAGCGTCGTCCCAGAGGATCGCCTTCATCTTGACCAGGTCGACCACGCCCTTGAAGTTGTCTTCGGCGCCGATCGGGATCTGCAGAGGAATCGGGTTGGCCTTCAGGCGAGCGCGCATCTGCTCGTACACCTTGAAGAAGTTCGCACCAGTACGGTCCATCTTGTTGACGAATGCCAGACGCGGGACTTTGTACTTGTTAGCCTGACGCCACACGGTTTCCGACTGTGGCTGCACGCCGCCGACTGCGCAGTAAACCATGCAGGCGCCGTCCAGGACGCGCATCGAACGTTCCACTTCGATGGTGAAGTCGACGTGGCCCGGGGTATCGATAATGTTGAAGCGGTGTGGCTCGAAGTTGTTGGCCATACCTTTCCAGAAGCAGGTCGTCGCTGCCGAGGTAATGGTAATGCCGCGTTCCTGCTCCTGCTCCATCCAGTCCATGGTAGCGGCGCCGTCGTGCACTTCACCGATCTTGTGGTTCACACCCGTGTAGAACAGGATGCGCTCGGTGGTGGTGGTCTTGCCGGCATCGATGTGCGCCATGATGCCGATGTTGCGGACCTTGCTCAGGTCCGTGAGCACGTCTTGTGCCACAGGAGTGTCCTTATCTTTTCGAGCAGTCGTACTGCGAAGAGGGGGTGCCCGCCCCGCGGCGAGTGGCCGAGGGGCGGGCGAAGCTGTTTACCAGCGGTAGTGAGCGAACGCGCGGTTCGACTCGGCCATCTTGTGCGTGTCCTCGCGGCGCTTGACCGCGGCACCCAGGCCGTTGGATGCGTCGAGGATCTCGTTCTGCAGACGCTCGGTCATCGTCTTCTCACGACGGCCCTTCGCGTAGCTCACGAGCCAGCGCAGAGCGAGCGTGTTGGCGCGGTGAGGCTTGACCTCGACCGGCACCTGGTAGGTCGAGCCACCGACGCGGCGGCTGCGGACCTCGAGGGTCGGGCGCACGTTGTCGAGCGCCTTCTTCAGCGTGGCGACGGCGTCCTGACCGTTCTTCGCCTCGACGCCGCGGAGGGCGCCGTAGACGATCGACTCGGCCAGCGACTTCTTGCCGTCGACGAGGATCTTGTTCACCAGCGAGGTGACGATCGGTGCGCCGTATACCGGGTCGTTGACGACGGGGCGCTTCGGGGCGGGTCCCTTACGAGGCATCTAACTCAACCCTTCTTCGCGCCGTAGCGGGAACGAGCCTGCTTACGGTTCTTGACTGCCTGGGTGTCCAGGGCGCCACGGACGATCTTGTAACGCACACCGGGGAGGTCCTTGACACGACCGCCACGCACGAGCACGAGCGAGTGCTCCTGCAGGTTGTGACCCTCACCGGGGATGTACGCGGTGACCTCGGTGCCGTTGCGGAGCTTCACACGAGCGACCTTGCGCATCGCCGAGTTCGGCTTCTTCGGGGTGGTGGTGTAGACGCGGGTGCAGACCCCGGCCTGCTGCGGGTTCGACTTGAGCGCCGGCGCCTTGGTCTTGGTGACCTTGGGCGAGCGACCCTTGCGAACCAACTGCTGAATGGTTGGCACGTTCTCTCCTCATAGTGCTGCACGGTGACAGCGTGATGGGTTTCACATCATGACCCACCGGCACGCCGGAACCGACGAGCTTTTGGTGTGATGGGTATGCCGTGGGGGCGGACCGGCATGGTGCCGGCGCCCAGCGCACACGCGGAGGCGTGCACACACCTGATCAAGTGTAATGCCGCGTAACGTAGCGGTCAAATGAGCGCAACTCCGGCCGCGCGGCCCGAGTGCCGGATCAGGGCAGATCGGGATCGAACGGCGAGTCCAGCGACTCGGTCAGCTCGGCCAACAGGGCCTCGATCTGCGGTTCGACGTGCTGTGAGATCGCGGCCTGGATGTGTATCCGATGACGCAACAGGATCCCGCAGATCTCGCGGCCGACCATGTTGGCGTACTCGTCGGCGAGGGCGACCTCCTGGCGGAGGGCGATCTTCGCCTCCTCCGTGAGCGGGGGCAGTGCGGGCAGCGCGGCGGCGGATTCGTCCGCGAGCCCCGCGATCGTGAACAGGAACGGTGCTCCGGGCACCGGATCCGGATCGAGGGGCAGCCCGTCGAACTCGGGATCGAGGTCCTCGGCCGGGCGGTAGCTGCGGGCGCGGTTCCGCGCGGCCTGCTGATCCAGCTCGCGCTGCAGCATCGGCAGATTCCGCGCCGTGTACTCCGCGACGGCGTGATCGACGATGGTCTTGATACGCGTCGATAGGCCGTGCTGCACGCCGTGCGGCACGTTGGCACCGATACCGGCTGCGGAGAGGATCGGCGATCCGAGGCACCGGCGGCACGGCGCGACACGACCACGATGGGTTGCCGGCTCCCAGCGCGGCACCCAGCGCAACCATGCCTCCACGGCCTGGTCCACCTGCGTCTCCAACGAGCGCTCCACCCCACCAGAGTACGGCGCGTCGCCCGCCACCGTCGCGATTTCCCGGCCCCGGCGGGGCGCGGAGGGAGGATCGCTCGGACATCATTCCTCTTCGTCGCGCTCCCACGGCCAACGCGGATGCTCGGCGCGTGTGCGACGCAGCGCGATCCCACCCCATCCGGCGATCAGGCCCGCCAGCACGAGGACGGCGCTCGCGCCGCCTCGCACGAGACCGCCGGCGACCGCTGTCGCGAGCACGATGCTCCCGGCGCCGATGAGGACGGCGACCCATACCGCGACCAGATGGACGAGGCCGGCGACCAGCGCGATCGCGATCGTCGCGACATACGACGGATGCGGTCGACGCAGAGTGGACCACAGCATGAGCGCGAACGATACGACCGCCGCGATCATGCCGACCACGCCAGGAGTCTGGCCGAGATCCGGGACCGCGATGATGTCCGTGTCGGTGGCGATGCTCACGGCGCCGAGCCCGAACACCGCGAGCGCGAAGAAGCTGATGGTGGCGAGCACCACTGCCAGGATGGCCGAAACCCCCGCGGACTCGGGTCCCCGGGGGTTCGGCGTGGTGGAGTCCGTGATTACCTCGACAGCGTCGGGCCGGCCTCGAGCGTGCGCTCGTACTCGCGCTGCGCCTCGGCATTCAGCTCGGTCTTGCGAGCACCGCTTCGGGCGACCCAGGCACCGAACCAGATGGTCAGCTCGCGGGCGAACACGAAGGCCGCGATCGCCAGCGGGGCGAGCAGCTGCTCCCCGACGAGGTCGAGTCCCTGGCTGGCGCTGAGCTTCCAGAACGGAGCTTCGAAGAGCTGCCCGAGGATGTGGCCCCCATACGCGATGACGCCGACGATGAGGCCGAAGACGACCCAGAGGCCCCAGCGCCCACGGTTGATGATCGCGCCCAGCAGCCAGAATCCGAGGAAGAACACGACGACGGGCGTCCAGAACCCCCATGTCATCAGGGGCGCGATCGCGGTCTGGCCGATGTTCTCGCCGGTCACATCTCCGGCGATGGCACCGAGTCCGAGCGCAGCCCCCAGGTAGAGCACCGCGAAGACCAGGGTCGCCAGGAGTCCGATCGCTCCCGCGGTGCCGCGGTTGCCGCGGTCACGGGGCGGTTCGGGCGCCTGGACGAAGATGGGCTGCGGCTGTGCGGCGGCAGCGGCGACGAGCGGCTCCGACGGGACGACGCGCGTCTCGACCTCATCGCCGTACTGGGCGTACGCCGCACCGGCCATCCCCGACTGCTCGTGGCCGAACGGGACGGGCTCGCCCACGACGGGCTCGGGGTAGAACGAGGTGGTCTCGGCGTCGGCCTGAGCCCTGACCTCGTCGGCGTAGTCGCGCGACGGAGCGACCGGAGCAGGCGTCACGGCCGGCGGCGGGGAGGCGAACGTACCGGGGTGATCACGCTCGGCCTCTTCGAAAGCGGCGAGGTCGGGGTCGACCGGCGCTGCGACGGGCTTCTGATCGATGCCGTCGTTCACGCCGTCGTTGTTGCCGGGAACGTCAGCACCCGCAGCCGCAGCGGCGTCCAGGCCTTCGTTCGCACTGCCGACGACGTCGTCAACGTCAGCCGGCTTCTCGGGCTGGGGAACGTTGGGGTCACTCATGGGGTGCGCCTCTCATCGGATACGTGCACTGCGAGGGTACCTCCGCGCGAACGACCGCTTGCGGAGGCGTGCCGACGTGTCGTCATACGCGGAGACGCGTCGTCATCCGCGAGGACCGGTCGTCGTGACGCGGGTTCAGGGGAGCGCGCTGCGCAGCGCATCGCCCGCGAACTGCGCGAGCACAGGGACCATCGGCAGGGACAGCCAGACGAGAGCCCCGATGATGCCGACGCACACGATCCCGGCGAACCAGCTCATCCCGAGGTTGCGTCCCCCCACCCGTGCCATGGCTCCACGCTACGGCCGAAGCCCCGACGGGCTGCGGAGCAACGCCGATATCCGGCAACGGCAGTGCCTGTCATCCTGCGGTGCGCCCGCGAAGTCGCCACAGCAGCCACAGCCCCGAGAGGGGGACGAGGAGGAACCCGAGGAGGATGAGGACGTGCCACTCCCCCACGCCGGGGACGAGGGGGTTGACGGCGGGAACCTCCGGGGGCGTCCCGGTCCCCGAAGAGCTGCTTCCCGTCTCCGACGAGGCGAGGGCCGTCAGCGTCGAGACCGTGAGGAACGAGATGCCGGTGACGACGAACGGCACGACGAGAGCGATCGCCTTCTCCCAGCCCCTCCAGAGTGCACTCGCGCTGACGAGCGCGGCGCCGACGAACCAGCCGACCACGGGCACCACGATCCCTCCGAAGCTCAACGTGAGCGCCGCAGCGATCGCGAACCCTCTCGTCGAGGTCGCGGGCGGACGGGGTGTCGGTGGTGCGGCGATCGTGGGAGCACCGACGATCGTCGCCGAGGGCACCTCCGCCTGAGCTTCATCCGCGATCACGACCGGATCGCCGAGATGCGCGATGCGCGCCGCCGTCGCTTCGGCGTCGAGTCCCTGCAGCTCTTCGAGGATGCCGGCACGGATGTCGCTCGCGACACCGTGCGGCAGGTTGCGCATGGCCTCGTCGAGCCGCGCGAGGTAATCCGCACGGAGGTCGTCTGCGGTGAGCTCTGTCATGGTCGTCCCTCTCCGACGATGCCCGTGACGACACGGGCGAATGGTGTCCACTGCGCACGGAACCGCTCGAGCTGCTCGGTCCCGCTGGCGGTGAGCCGGTAGTACTTGCGCACCGGACCGCTTCCGGAGGGCTGGTCGAAGGTGGTGACCCAGCCGTTGTCCTTCAGCCGCCCGAGCAGCGGGTACAGCGTGCCGATACTGGCGATCAATCCCGCGCCGGTGAGCGCGTCGGCCAACTGCCAGCCGTACATCGGCTCACGCGCGAGCAGACCGAGCACGCAGTACTCGACCACGCCCTTGCGCATCTGGGCGCCGACATCCGCTGTCATGCATGACAAGGTAGCATGCGAGACAAGTGAGCGGGAACGGTCCTGGGAGAAACGGCCGGGGAGGGACGGCGGTCGCCGCCGAAGGGACGACCGCCCGTGCCGTCAGCCCTTCGTCGCGCCTGCCGTCAGCCCGCCCACGATGTACTTCTGCAGGAAGAGGAACAGGATCATCACCGGGATCGCGGCCATCACGGCGCCGGCCGAGAACGCGGACCAGTCTGCATACCGCGGGTTGGCGACGAGCTTGGTGAGTCCGACGACCAGCGTCTGCTGATCCACGTCGACGAGCATGACACTCGCGATCACGTACTCGTTCACGGTGCCGATGAACGACAGCAGGCCGACCACTGCGAGGATGGGGGCGACCAGACGCAGGATGATCGTGAAGAAGATGCGCGCATGACCGGCGCCGTCGATCCGGGCCGCCTCGTCGATCTCCTTCGGAATGGTGTTGAAGAAGCCGTACATCAGGTAGGTGTTCACGCCGAGTGCTCCACCGAGGTACACCAGGATCAGCCCGGTGTGCGTGTTGAGACCGATGGCGGGGAACCAGTCCCCCAGCGTCGACATGAGCAGGAAGATCGCGACCACGGCGAGCAGCTGCGGGAACATCTGCACGACGACGATCGTGACGAGACCGACCCGTCGTCCGGCGAACCGCATGCGCGAGAAGGCATACGCGGCGCAGGCGCCGATGAAGACGGTGACCGCGCCGGTGACGACGGCGATCAGCAGCGTGTTGAGGAACCAGGTGCCGTACGGGTTCTGCGGGTCGCTCAGGATGCGCACGTAGCTGTCGATCCCGATCGCGGAGAAGAGCTGGTTCGAGCCCGTCAGCGTCCCCTTCGGGTTCAGCGAGGCGGAGACGACGTAGAGCAGCGGGAACAGGGCGAAGGCGCTCACGACGATCGCGACGAGGTGCCGCCATCCGGTGTCGGCGAACCACGCGCCGAAGCTGCGGCGCCGCGGAGCGAGGCTCTGCAGGTCGTCGGTGGAGCGAGTGGTGGCGGATCGCCCGGTGGTGGGGCTGTGGGTGCTCATGTCAGTTCAGCTCCTCGAGGGCCTTGGTCTTGCGGAAGCTGATGATCGAGATCGTGGCCACCACGATGAAGATCAGGATCGTGAAGGCCGACGCCAGACCGTAGTCGCGCGTCTGCCCCGTGAAGGCGACCTTGTAGACCATCGAGATCAGGATGTCGGTGTGCCCGACGGGGATCGACACGTCGCTGAAGCGCGGACCGCCCTTGGTGAGCATGTAGATCAGGTTGAAGTTGTTGAAGTTGAACGCGAACGACGAGATCAACAGCGGCGCGACGGTGACCAGCAGCAGCGGCAGCTTGATCCGCCGGAAGACCTGCCACGGGTTCGCGCCGTCCATCACCGCGGCTTCGTTCACATCCTCGGGGATGCCCTGCAGAGCGCCCATGCAGACGAGGAACATGTACGGGAAGCCGAGCCACAGGTTCACCAGCAGCACAGACACCTTCGCGAGCACCGGGTCGGTGAGCCACGGGATCGCGGCCCCGCCGAAGATCACCTGGTTGATGAAGCCGAAGCTCTCGTTCATCATTCCGGCCCAGACCAGCGCGGAGAGGAACGCGGGGAACGCGTACGGGAGGATGAGGATGATCCGGTATCCGTTGCGGAATCGCATGCGGGTGTTGTTGAAGACGAGCGCGAGCAGGAGTCCGAGGAAGAACGTCGTCGCGACAGAGATCAGCGCGAACGCGAAGGTCCACAGCGTGACCGAGATGAGCGGCCCGCGGATCGACGAGTCGGTCACCGCGCGCACGAAGTTGTCGAACCCGACCGTCGTCTGCCATCCGGGGAGGAGCTGCTCTCCGCCTTCGGCCGTGAAGGCTCCGTCACCGGTGTCCGCGTACACGGTGCCGGTGGTGGTGTCGGTGATGGTGTCCGCGGCCTCGTCGTATTCGAGCGTCGAGACGTACAGGTAGCCCTTCTGCCCGTCGGGAGCCCGCAGGCTGCCGTCGTTCGGATCATCACTGAAGGGGACCGAGAGCTTCTCCAGCTCTTCGGAGAGTGTGAAGACGGTCGCGAGCGGGAGCGTGGTCCAGCCGTCGACCGCGACGGCCTTGCCGCCCTCGAACCGGGCGTCGACCTCTTCCAGGGGCTGCTCCGCGGTGCCGAGCAGCGCGTCGCCGGACTCCGGATCGGTCGCGAGCAGCCCGTAGGTGCCGAACTGCTCGACCACCGTGACGGGGTAGGTCGGCGAATCCTCGACCCGCTCCTGGGCCGAGGCGAGGAGCGAGGAGATCGCCTGGTCCTTGGTCCCGTTGTGACCCGTGCCGTAGTTCGTGAACCCGATGTACCCGGTGTAGAGCAGGGTGAAGACCTGGAACACGACCAGGAAGATGATGCCCGGCGTGAGGTACTTCGCCGCGATGCGCTTGCGGGAGAAGTAGATGTAGTTGACGAGGACGGCGACCACGACGACGACGCCGAGGATCAACCATTCCTGATGGGCGAAGAGCACGAAGGCCGCATACAGCGCGATCGCGTCGACCACCGCCAGCAGGAGGATCTTCAGCAGCATCCAGCCGATGGGTCCGGATGCGGCCTCCGCGATCTTCGCGGCCTGGCGCTGGCGTCTGGTCGGAGGAGCTGTGCGCTCGTCGGTGTCTGTCATGTCGTCCTCGTCATGATCCTGCCGGGGCGGACGAAGACGCCCACCCCGGCAGAGTCAGTGTTCTGGCTGTTACTTGATCGCGGCGGTCACGTCGTCGACGAGCTTCTGCCACGTCGTCGTCGGGTCCTCGCCGTTGATGATCGCGGCCTCGGCCACGCCCCAGTACTGCCAGACCGCGCCCATGGCCGGGATGGCGGGCATCGGGACGGCGTCGGCGCCGACGGCCTGGAATCCGGCGATGATCGGATCGGCGGCGGCGGTGTCGGCTGCGGCGGTCAGGGCGGGCAGGATGTTGCCGGCCTTGAACAGCTCGAGCTGCACGTCTTCGGTGCCGATGTAGTTGACGAGGAAGTCGTTGGCCGCGACCTTGTTCTTCGACTCGGAGCTCACGAAGAAGCCCTTGACGCCGGCGAACGGCGAGGCGGTCTCACCGGTCGGGCTCGGGATCGGGTCGATCGCGACGTTGATGCCCGCGTCGGTGGCCGCGCCCACGTTCCACGGACCGGTCAGCCAGAAGGCCGCGGTGCCGTCGAGGAACTGCTGCTTGGCGATCTCGCCGTCGACGTCGGTGTTCAGCACGCCCGCTGCGCCCTGCGCGCCCAGCCAGTCGGCGAAAGCGAAGCCGCCCTCACTGCCCAGCTGGAGGTCGGTGGAGTCGTAGCTGCCGGTGTCATCGGTGCCGAACACCGGGGCCCCGAAAGCGGTCTGGAACGGATACAGGTGGTACGGGTTGCCCTCGGTGCCCTGCTCCACGACGAACGTGCCCTTCGAGACCATGTCGTCGAAGCTGGTCGCGGCGGCGGGAACGAGATCGGCGTTGCGCAGGACCGCGATGTTCTCGACGGCGTACGGAAGCATGTAGACGGTGCCATCGTAGGTGGCGGCCTGCAGGGCGACGGGGAGGTAGTCCTCGGAGCTGTCACCCAGCTCGATCGGCGCGACCACTCCGTTCG
The DNA here is from genome assembly GCF_002377845.1 of Microbacterium sp. UBA3486. Taxonomy (NCBI): domain Bacteria; kingdom Bacillati; phylum Actinomycetota; class Actinomycetes; order Micrococcales; family Microbacteriaceae; genus Microbacterium; species Microbacterium sp. UBA3486. Next base: position 12,620 of record NZ_DFQP01000049.1, on the reverse strand, counting down.
TGGAGAGCTCGCCCAGCCAGTCGTGCGCGCCCATGACGATGTCGGGGCCCTTGCCGGTAGGGACCTGCTGGATGAAGTCGTCCTTCATGTCGTCGACCGACTTGCCCGTGAGCTCGACCTTGACGCCGGTCTTCTCCTGGTAGGCGTCTGCCGCGCCCTGCAGTGCATCGACGCGCTCGGCATCGACCCAGACGACCAGCTTTCCGCTGTCGTCGGAGCCCGAGGTGTCGTCGCTGCTGGTCCCCGTGGAGCAGCCGGCAAGCGTCAGAGTCGAAACGATGGCGATCGCGCCCGCGGCGACGATGCCCCTCTTGTTCACCTTCATTGGTGTGTGCCTCTCTCAGTGCTGATCACCTGCAAGGACTGCAAGCGCTTACAGTATGCATCGAAATCGACGCTGTTTGCAATGAGAGTGGGCGTCGATATCAACCCGTGACCGAGAGAAGGGTGGCCGTCAGGTGTGAAAACGCTTCCACCTGCGGAGAAGAGGTCACCCCGTAGACTGCCGACATGGCTGATGGTTCGCTTCGCATCGCGCGGATGACGGCAGGGATCGTCCTGGCGTTCTCCGCTGCTGTCCTCAGCGGGTGCACCGCGTTCGCCACCGGCTACGCCGTTCTGGACCGTGAAGCCGAAGGCGCAGACGCCCTTCCGGACGCGTTCATCGAGCAGGACCCCGCAGACATCGCCGACCTTTCGTCGGCGCGGTACGTCGGCGAGCATTCCGGCAGCTCGCTCTGGCTGTTGCGCGGGCTGGATCAGGGCTCTGTCTGCATACTCGCCTACCGGGACGAGACCGCAGGGATCATGGGGTGCGGCAGCGAAGGTGGCCCCGTCGAGATGAGCGGCCCCGCCGGTCATTTCGTGACCGTTCCGGACGACTACCCCACCCCGGACGGAGCCACCCGGATCTCCGACAATGTGTACGCGCTGAGCCCCTGAGCCCCTGCGCGCGGGGTGAGATCTTCAGCGGGCGGTAGCCCCTGCAGCGCCGTGCGGCGTATCGCGGATGACCCGATCTATCCAGTCACGCCGTGGGAGATCGAAGATGGCGTCACGGGAGAACCAGCCGAGTTCGAGGATCTCGTCGAGGTCTGGTGTCGCCTCACTGAGGAGTTCGCACTCGTACGCGATCGTCACGTAGCCGACCCGATCGCCATTGGGATAGGTGACCGTCATCGGTTCGCCTCCGTACGCGCCGATGACTCCCGTGATCCGAATTCGCGCCCCTGTCTCTTCGAGGACTTCGCGGGCAGCCGCATCCGAGGGATCCTCGTCGGGTTCGACGCCACCGCCGATCAGACTCCAGAGTCCGGAATGCGCGTGCCGGGCGAGCAGGAACCGCTCGTCGTCTCGAATGACGGCCGTGACGCCAGGGAGAAGCAAGAAGTCCTGACCGATCCGGGCGCGAATCGACCGGACATAAGGAGACATCGGCATCGAAGCAGTCTAAGCACCGTTCCAGGGGCCTCTTCCATTGCGCCTCCGTCAGCCGTACGCGACATATGCGGATGCCCCCGGTTACAGTTGACACATGGCTGACAGTTCATTTGACATCGTCTCGAAGGTCGACCACCAGGAGGCGGAGAACGCCCTGAACCAGGCCCGCAAGGAGATCGAGCAGCGCTACGACTTCAAGGGCACCGGTGCGTCGATCGCCTGGAGCGGCGAGAGCATCCTCATCATCGCGAACACCGAGGAGCGGGCCAAGGCCGTGCTCGACGTGTTCCAGTCCAAGCTCATCAAGCGGGGCATCTCCCTGAAGAGCCTCGAGTCGGGCGACCCGTTCGCCAGCGGCAAGGAGTTCCGCATCGTCTCGACACTCAAGGACGGCATCTCCTCGGAGAACGCGAAGAAGATCAACAAGATCATCCGCGACGAAGGCCCCAAGGGAGTCAAGAGCCAGATCCAGGGCGACGAGCTGCGCGTGCAGTCCAAGAGCCGAGACGACCTGCAGTCGGTCATCGCACTGCTCAAGGGTGCCGACCTCGATCTCGACTTGCAGTTCATCAACTACCGGTAAGCGCCGCGACACGTCGCGGGGAGGGGGTCGGGTGCAGCGCACTCGGCCCCCTCTCTCGTCATTGTTGGATTGCATACCGATATATGGGTTGCGGTGCCCAAGACTGGGAGTGGTCGACTCAATGCGACCGATGACGCGAACGCCGCATGACGCACTGCCGTCGTAGGGCTACGCGATCTCGGGATTGCGAGCTTGCCCTCGTGGGGACGAGGCCGCGGCAGTTCCATGCGCTCGCGTCTTCGGTGGCCGGCGGATGCCCTGCATCCGCCGGCCACGGAACCGCGAGCAAGGAGACCGCGAGTAAGAAGAGCCCACCTGAGTCACGCTGCGCGCCCCCACGCGGTTCGCGGACTCGGGTGGGGCTGTTGGCATCCGATGCGACTTCATGATGTAGTTGCCCTCCCGGGCGAATCATGGGGCGCTCGGGATCAGAAGGACAACTGGGGGCAGGTCCATGGCGAGTATCGGATCGACGAACATCGGAGAGAGCAAGCAGCTCTTGGCCGAGGAGGTCTTCCACCACATCGGAAGGCAGATCATCGACGGCACGTTGGCAGAGGGTGAGCGCATCCGCGATGTCGACGTCGCCGAAGAGCTGCATGTGTCGCGCACACCTGTTCGAGAGGCGCTCCAGCGCCTGGAGCGACTGGGAATGGTCACGATGTACCCGAGCCGGTACACCGAGGTCACGGCGGTGACGCCCGAGACGATGGCGCAGTCGCTCGAGTTCGCGGGGTATCAGGCCGGAATCGCGGCGCGACTGGCGGTGCCGAGGCTCACGGCGGCTCAACGCGAGCATGTCATCACGCTCGTCGCCGCGATGAATGCGTCGTTGGACGACCTGGCGACGACCTCCGGCGCCCGTTGGGCCGTGTTCTCGTACCTGGGCTCGCACAGCGGCAACGAGCAGCATCGCACACTGATCGACGATGCGAGCATGGTGCTGTTCCGCAACCTTCGCGACTGGGTGGTTCCCGCGTCCGATCGGGCGCGGATGGGGCAGGTCTACGACGATTTCCGCGACGCCGTGCGCGATGCCGACGGCGATGGTGCCGAACGCCTGGTCAGGGCGATGTACTACCTGTGAGCCCCGTCACAGCGCCGCGCGCCAACCCGTGACCCATCTGTCCAAGCGCCGGTAGGCGTCCTCCCGCGCGTCGTGTCGGGAGAGGAAGACGTCGTGGAGCGCTCCGTCGATGCGCTCCACGGTCACGCTGGGACCGAGGCGGAGTGCCGCACGCGCGATGTCGTCGACCACCAGCACCGAGTCGGCGGAGGTGAGATCGTTCGACCAGCGCGTCGGCGGCACGAATCGTGCCGAGAGCAATACACATACCGGTGCGGTGATCGACAGCCCCGCGGCCACCGTCTTGTGCCCGGAGAGCACGGCGTGCAGCCACCCCGCGTACACCGCCATGGTCTGCGCGGGACGCCACACCGGGTTGACCTCCATCGGGTCGTCCGGATCGGCGACCTCCTGCTGCGCGCGGGTGTAGAAGCCGAGGTCGATCTGCGGTGCGGCCTCCATCGGCCGGATACGCGCCTGCAGCTCGACCATCGGCGCGATCGCGGCCCTCGCCGGCGCGAACTGGAATTCCAGCCAGGGGCTGTTGAGGATCACCGCGTCGGCCGCGCCCGGATGCCGGGAAGCCCACAGGCTCAACGTCAGGCCGCCCGTGGAATGCCCGAGAAGAACGAGTCGTCGATCGGATTCGAGGCCGCCCTCACCTCGACCCATCGCATCCAGCGCCGCCCCGATGTCCTCGTCGTAGATGGCGAGGTCGGCGATGTAGCCCGGGGTCTGCCCGTCGCGGAGGCTGCGACCGTACTTGCGCAGGTCGAGGGCGAAGAAGCGGGCCCCCCGAGACGTCCAGAATCGAGCGAGCCGCTTCTGGAAGAAGTAGTCGGACCAGCCGTGCACGTACAGCACATCGACTCCGTCGAGAGGCGGACGATTGCCGCTCGCCCGCGCCCACAGACCGGGCCTCTTCGGCAGCGCACGCACCAGAGTCGCCACCACGGGGCCCTGATCGTCTGTGCCGAGATCGAGTGTCAGCTGCTCGAACTCGTCGCCCAGGACATCAGGGATCCACTCGGCCATGCGTTCCTCCCCCGTCGTCGCCAGGCTAGCCGAGAGCGCGACCGCTCGGGGGAAGGCCGACCGCGACCGCGCTATTCGCCGCGCGAGACGCGGACCATCTCGTCGCGCGGGACCACCTTCACGCGGGCGCGCTCCTCCGGGGCGCCGAGAGCGATCTCGTGCTCGTCGAGGCGGTGCCAGCCATCGAGGTCGGTCCAGCGCACACCGCGCTCCTGCAGGAGTTCGACGATCGCCTCCTCCGAGGGGTCCTCCGGGTGCCACCAGGAACCCTGATCGTTGATGATGTGGCGCACGGTCTCCATCGCATCGGACTTCGTGTGCCCGATCAGCCCGACCGGGCCGCGCTTGATCCATCCGGTCGCGTAGATGCCGGGCACGCGGTCGTTCGAGTCCTTCGCGAGGACCTGGCCCTCGCGGTTCGGGATCACCCCGTGCTTCTTGTCGAACGGAACGCCGGGAAGCGGGGATCCGAAGTAGCCGATGGCACGGTAGAGAGCCTGCAGGGGCACCTCGCGCAACTCGCCGGTGCCGACCGCGCCACCCTGGCCGTCGGGCCGGGTGCGCTCGTACACGAGAGCCGCGACGCGACCGTTCTCGTCCTTGCGGACCTCGACCGGCTTCGCCCAGAAGTGCAGATGCAGACGGCGCGATGCCGTGCCTCCGGCGTTGTTGACCGAATCCCGTTTGCGCCACGACTGCAGGATGCGATCGATGACCATGACCTGCTTGTTGCTGGCGACGGCGTCTTTGGCGGCATCGTCGTAGTCGAAGTCCTCGTCGTAGACGACCATGTCGACGTCGCGCAGCTCGCCGAGCTCGCGCAGTTCGAGCGGAGTGAACTTGACCTGCGCCGGCCCCCGCCGCCCGAACACGTGCACATCCGTGATCTCGCTGGCCTTGAGGCCCTCGTAGACGTTGGCCGGCACCTCGGTGACGAGCAGGTCCTCCGCGTGCTTGGCCAGCATGCGGGCCACGTCGAGCGCGACGTTGCCGTTGCCGAGCACGCCGACGGAAGCGGCGTCGAGCGGCCATTCACGCGGCACGTCGGGGTGGCCGTCGAACCAGCTGACGTAGTCCGCCGCCCCGTACGAGGCGACGGCATCGATGCCGGGGATGTCGAGCGAGGTGTCACGGATCGCACCGGTCGCGAAGATCACCGCGTTGTAGTGCTTCTTGAGGTCTTCGAGGGTGATGTCCTCGCCGAAGCGGACGTTGCCGAACAGGCGGATGTCACCGCGGTCCAGCACGTCGCGAAGGGCGGTGATGATGCCCTTGATGCGGGGGTGGTCAGGGGCGACGCCGTAGCGCACCAGTCCGTACGGCGCGGGGAGTTGTTCGAAGAGGTCGATCGAGACGTCGAACTTGCGCTCCGCCTTCAGCAGGATGTCTGCCGCGTAGATGCCGGCGGGGCCCGCACCGACGATGGCCAGTCTGAGCTTGGTCATGGGAGGTCCTTTCGTATGCCGTCGCAGCCGGTGCCCGCGGCCCGAAGGGCCGCAGCGCGGAGTCAGCTGGAGCGTTCGGCGAGGGTCTCAGCGAATCGGGTCAGCGCCTCGCGCACGGTTCCGCGCGGGAGAGGCCGGAGAGCGTCGACGGCGTCGCGCGTCCACGCGTGGGCGAGCTCGAGGGTCTTCTGCGTCACGACGTGGTCGCGCAACTCGTCCAACGGGCCGTCGAGGATGGCCGGGTCCGCTCCGTCGGCGATGAGGGCGACGCCGTCATCGATGCGCGCCGCGAGGTCGATCGACGCCTCGTCCCCCTCCGCCTTGAGCAGCAGATACGGCATCGTCGGAACGCCGGCGCGCAGGTCGGTGCCCGGCACCTTGCCGGTCTCCTCGGGCTTCGCGGAGAGGTCGATCACGTCGTCGAGCAGCTGGAACGCGACTCCGATCTTCTCGCCGTACACGCGCAGCGGCTCCTCGTACTCCGAGGGAGCGTTGGAGAAGATCACCCCGCCCTGCGTCGCCGCGGCGATCAGGGAGCCCGTCTTGTCGGCGAGCACCTGGATGTAGAACTCGATCGGGTCGTCGCCGTCCTGCGGTCCCAGGGTCTCGTGCATCTGACCGAGCACCAGACGCTCGAACGTGTCGGCCTGGAGACGGATGGCACGCTCCCCCAGCCGCGACATCAGCTGGCTGGCGCGGGAGAACAGGATGTCGCCCGTGAGGATCGCGATGTTGTTGCCCCACACGGCATGAGCGGCGGGAACCCCTCGGCGGCGGTCGGCACCGTCCATCACGTCGTCGTGGTACAGCGAGCCGAGATGCGTGATCTCGAGGGCCTTCGCGACGTCGATGACCTCGGTGGTGTTGCCGTCGCCGAGCTGCGCGGCGAGGAGCGTGAGCACGGGACGGATGCGCTTCCCGCCCGCCTCGTACAGGTAACGGCTGGCGGCGTCGGCCAGCGGGTCGGCGACGCGGACGTCGTCGGCCAGGCCGGTCTCGACCAGCTCCAGCCCGTCTTCGATGGCGCGCGCGACACGTCGGGCGGCAGGGCCGATGAAGACGCGATCGCTGAAGCCGAGACGGCTCGCCAGTCGCGAACCCGGGGCGATGGGGCTCGAAGTCACGTTCTCAGCCTACCTTCGTCGGATGTCGAGGTTTCGCCCGAGAGACTCACTCCGGCTTGCGCGCTCTGTGCAGGGCCACGATGCCGAACGAGAGATTGCGGTAGGCGACGTCGCTCCAGCCCGCCTCGCGGATCCAGGCGGAGAGCCGCTTCTGGTCCGGCCACTCGCGGATCGACTCGTTCAGATAGTCGTAGGCGTCGCCGTTCGTACCGGCGACGCGGGCCACCCGCGGGAGCACCTGGGCGTTGTAGAAGCGGTAGGCGCTGCGGAAGAGTTTTCCCGGCGGGGTCGAGAACTCGTTGATCACGAGTCGCCCTCCGGGCTTGGTCACGCGGTAGAGCTCGCTCAGCGCCTTCTTCGGATCGTTCACGTTGCGCAGCGCGTACGACATCGTGACCGCGTCGAACGTCGCATCCGGGAACGGAAGATCCGTGGCATCGGCCTGCACGAACGACAGGTTGCGCATGGCGCCGTGCCGGCGCTCGCCCTCGGCGAGCATGCCGGGAGAGAAATCGGCCGCGACCACCTCGGCACCGCTCCGCGCAAGGGACGCCGACGACGAGGCCGTGCCCGCCCCCAGGTCGAGGATCCGCTCCCCCGGCTTCGGAGCGACCGCTCGGGTGGTCGCCGCACGCCACAGCACGTCGTTGCCGAAGGTCATCGCGGTGTTCGTCCGGTCGTACCCTGCGGCGACCTGGTCGAACATGCCGCTGACGCGGGCGGGGTCCTTGCCGAGATCGGCGCGGTTCTTCTCGTTCGAGGTCACGAGTTCAGTCTAGGCGCGAGGCCCAGCGCTTCGAGGCGGTCGAGCCAGGGATCGGCGGTCGCATCGTCGAACGGCGCGACCCGGGCCCGCACCCGCTCCTCGAGGTCGAGCGCGAGGGCTTCCAGATGCGCCATGACATCGGTCGGGTAGCCGTAACGGGCACTGTGGTCGGCCCATTCGTCGCGGTCGTCGACCCACGTTCCCCGTTCCCCTTCCACGCGCACCACGTCGAGGTCCATGTCGATCCCGGTCGCCAGCAGCGGATCATCGGACCAGCGGATGTCCCACCCCAGATCGATGTAGATGCGCATGCCCTTGCGGTGACGGCGATTGACGGTGAGCGCATGGTCACCGCTCGCCGGGACCAGCGTGACGTTCGGACCGCCCGCATGGAACTCGGCGCCGGGGCGCACACTGTGCCATCCGACGGGCTGCCCGATCCAGTCGCCCCACTCGTCGGCGCCGAGATAGACGCACTCGTGCCGCCAGTGCGGCGAGCCATCCCATTTGCGCCATTGGAAGACCATCTCGGTGCCGGGTGCGGGACGTGCGTCGCTCATCCGCTCACCCTACGACCACGCGGATCCATGCGCCCTGAGCGGCATAGGCTGGAGACGTGCACACCACCCACCTGGTCGTGGAGACCCGCGAGATCGACCCGGTCGAAGACCTCCTGGCCTACGCGGACCCCGCCCGCCCTCTTGCCTGGCTGCGCCGCGGAGACGGGATCGTCGCCGTCGGCCGACCGCTCACGGAGATCCGTCCCGCGGTCGAAGCGGGAACGTCACGCGTCGAGACCCTCGCGGCTGCCTGGCGCACCATGGCGGCGCAGTCCGAGATCTCCGACCCGATGGGCCTCCCGGGCACGGGGCTCGTGGCCTTCGGGGCATTCGCGTTCGACGAGGACTCGGCCGCGGACAGCGTGCTCGTGGTGCCCACGCAGGTGGTGGGGCGACACGGCGACCGGTTCTGGCGCACCACGCTCCGCCTCGCCGGCGCTCCGGACGACCGTGACGAGCTCGTCACCCAGCCTTACGGCCCGCACTGGGCCGGCACCGTCGGCCCCGGAGCGCAGAGCCCGCAGGGATACCAGGATTCGGTGCGCCGCGCCCTCGCCCGCATCGCCGACGGAGACCTGAGCAAGGTCGTGCTGGCCCGCGACCTCACCGGGAGCATCCCGGCAGGCTCCGACCTGCGTCGGCTCGTGCGCGCCCTTTCGACCGGCTACCCCGACACGTGGGCGTTCGCCGTCGACGGGCTGATCGGTGCGAGCCCGGAGACGCTCGTCACCGTGCACGACGGAACCGTCACCGCACGGGTGCTGGCGGGGACGATCGGCCGTGGCGCGGACGCCGACGCCGACACCGCCGCATCCGCTCACCTCGCGTCGAGCGTCAAAGACCTCGACGAACACCAGTACGCCGTGCAGAGCGTGCTCGCCTCGCTCCGATCCCACACCCGGGCGCTGGCGGCGAGCGAACAGCCCTTCCTGTTGAAGCTGCCGAATCTGTTCCATCTGGCCACCGACGTCGAGGGCGAGCTGGCCGATGGGGAGAGCGCGCTCGACCTGGTGCGGGCACTGCATCCGACCGCCGCCGTCGCCGGCACTCCGACACCGGCGGCGATCGACGCGATCCGCGAGCTCGAACCCTTCGACCGCGGGCGCTATGCCGGCCCCGTGGGCTGGGTGGATGCCGCCGGCAACGGCGAATGGGCGATCGCGCTGCGCTGCGCGCAGTTCGCCGAGCGCCAGGGAGAGATCGGCGTCACAGCCTACGCGGGCGCCGGAATCGTCGCCGGCTCCGACCCGGAGAGCGAACTGCTCGAGACGCGCGTGAAGTTCCGCCCTCTGGTCGACGCGCTCGCCTGAGCACACCCCGGGAGCTCAGCTGGCGGCGAGACGCTTCTTCTCGGCCTCGACATCGAAGTCGGCACGTGGCCACTGCGGGTCGATGTCTTCCAGGGCCGCGAGCAGCAGTTCCTGCACGGCCAGCCGGGCGTACCACTTGGCGTTCGCGGGGATCACGTGCCACGGAGCCACCTCGGTCGAGGTGCGATCGAACACGGCCTGGTACGCCTCCATGTACTGCGGCCACAGCATCCGCTCGTCCACGTCGCCGGGGTTGTACTTCCAGTGCTTGTCCGGACGCTCGAGTCGCTCCATCAGCCGCGACTTCTGCTCTTCCGGTGAGATGTGCAGCATGACCTTGACGATGCGGGTGCCGGATGCCGCGACCCGGGACTCGAACTCGTTGATGGCGTCGTAGCGGCGCTCGATCTCGTCCGGCGGGGCGAGTTCGCGCACACGCCCGATCAGCACATCCTCGTAGTGGGAGCGGTCGAACACCCCGATGAACCCCGGTTCAGGCAGACGCTTCTCGATGCGCCAGAGGAAGTCGTGCGCGCGTTCCTCTGCCGTCGGCGCCTTGAACGCGGCGAGCGCGACGCCCTGCGGGTCGACGCCGCCGACGACGTGCCGCACGATGCCGCCCTTGCCGGCCGAGTCCATCGCCTGCAGCACCAGCAGCACCGCATCCTTCGCCACCCCTGCCCGACTCTCGGCGAAGAGCCGCTCCTGCAGCACATTGAGGTCGGTGAGCCCGGCTGCGAGGTCGGAGACCCCGCGGGACTTGCCGTGGTCATATCCGGGCTTGGCGTCGGGGTCGATGTCGGCGAGACGGAATCCCTCGTCGACTCGCAGCGTCTGCGTCCAGGTGTGCGCGTTCATACGCACATCCTGCCAGTCAACGCGCCAGTGGCACCTCGATGATCTGACGTCCACCACGAGGCGAGGTCAGGGCCTGATCCAGTGCCGTGCGGGTGGTGACCCGCTGGTACTCCCAGCCGTACGCGAGGGCGAGGTGCTCGAGGCGGACCGTGTGCGGCGTGTAGAAGGCGCGATCGAGGTCGCCGGGGCGTGCTGACGATGCGACCTCGAGAGAGTCGAAGATCGTGCCCCCGCCGTCGTTGCCGACGACGACCTGCAACCGGGGCTCGGTCTCGTCAGGCGGCAGCAGCAGGGCGCCGACGTCGTGCAGGAAGGCGAGGTCGCCCAGCAGCACCCGCGTCACGCCGGGGGCGCCGGCCGCCTGACTCGCGATCGCGACTCCGGTCGCGGTGGCGATCGTGCCGTCGATGCCGGCGAGACCGCGGTTGGCATGGACGGGGACCTTCTTGCCGCCGAGCACCTGATCGGCGACGCGGACGAGCCGGGAGGAGCCGAACACCAGGCGGTCGTGCGGCCAGCTGGCGCGCCACACGGCATCGACGAGCAGCTCGCGATCGAGCGGACGGCGGACGGCGTCGAGCTCGGCCCTCACGGCTTGCCTGCGCGCCGCGAAATCGGAGGACGCCAGCGCTTCCGGATCGGGGGCGCGCTCGCTCAGGTCGACGGTCTCGGCCGCGGATGCTCGCATCCACTCCCCGAGCCAGCTGCGATCCGCGACGCCCGGAGCGACGACGACGGCGTCGACGCCCCTCGTACGGTGATTGAGGTTCAGCTCCTCGCCGCCGCGGTGCACGGCCACGACCTCGACATCCTGACGCGAGAGGAGTGCGGCGACCTCACGACTGAGTGTCGGATGCCCGAGGACGACGACCCGCTCGACGCGTCCGCCGAGATCCTCACGCGCGAGCAGTCGACGGTAGCCGTGCACGATCTGGCGTCCGAATCGCGCGCCGCTCACGATCTCGGCGATCAGCGGCCAGCCTCCGACGTGCGCGATCTCCTCGGCATCGGGGCCGGCGTCGGCCCCGGCGACCACGACGGTGCGCGGCCCGCGGTCGAGTTCGAACGGTGTGCTTCTCAGAGCCTCCGGCGCCTCGCCCGGGGTGATGGCGATCGAGGGCAGATCGCCCGAGAGCGGTTCCCGGGACGGGAGGTTCAGATGCACGGGTCCGGAGACCCCGCGAAGGCCGCTCTCGACCTCGCGAGCCCCCATCGCCGCGGCCACGGCCTGCGCAGCGAGTCCCGACCAGTCGCCATCCCCCGGCACCGGAGCGTCCACCTGGTCACGCACCCACGGATGGAAGAGGCCGTCCTGGAGCGTCGCCTGGTTGGCACCGACCCCGCGCAGCTCGGGCGGCCGGTCGGCGGTGAGCAGCAGCAGCGGCACCCCGGAGTGGAAGGCCTCCATCACCGCGGGCAGCAGGTTCGCGACGGCCGTTCCCGAGGTGCACACCACCGCGGCGGGCACGCCCGTCTCACGGGCGATTCCGAGAGCCGTGAAGCCGGCGACCCGCTCGTCGATCCGGACGTGCACCCGGACGTGTCCGTCATCGGCGGCCCGTACCGCGGCGAGCGCGAGGGCCTGCGAGCGTGAGCCCGGAGACACCACGATGTGGCGCACACCCTGGGCGACGAGGTCAGCGATCAGGGATGCCGCAGCATCCATGGCCGGCGACGAGGTCACGGGCGCTGGTCCGTGGCGGGAGGCTCGTCGGTCTCCTCGTCCAGACGGGCGAGCTCCTCCTCGAGGCGGCGGATGCGCGCATCCTGCTCGGTCTTGCTGATGCTGCGCAGGAAGGCCGGGTCGTCGTCAGGCGCGACGACCGGACGGACCCCGGGATCGTTCGCACGTCGACGGCCGATCACGAACCAGAGGATGCCTCCGATCACGGGAAGGAGCACCACGATCAGGATCCAGACGGGCTTGGACACACCGCGGTGCCGCGTCGCCGGCTGCACTGCGCAGTCGACGATGCTGAACACCCAGAACACGGCGGCGAGGAAGCCGCCGACGATCAGTAGTCTCGCCACCCCTCCAGTGTAGGCGCGCCACGGCTTCCCCGGCCCCGGGGAGGACAGAGGCGCCGTTGCTAGACTGCGCGGGAAATGCTGCCCTCATCGCCGGATCCGATGCCGCGAGCGCGGGCCGAGCGGATGCTGATCGCCCGGGTGATCACCGCCGTCGGCCTCGCGCTCCTACTCGTGGTCGGCGCCTGGTCGACCTCGCGGGGTTCGGCCGATGTGCATGCGACGCTGTGTCTCGCCTCCGGCGTCTCGGAGTCGACGGCTGCCGCCCCGACGGCAGGTGACGCGGCGGCAGCGCCCACGATCGACGTGCTCAGCTCCGGTGTCGGGATCTGCCTGCTCGCGGTGCTCGGCGGCGTCGCGCTGGTCCTGCTGTTCCGCCGGCTCGCCGGGGGCACCCGGCCGCTC
>NZ_DFQP01000007.1:0-4554 GCF_002377845.1 Microbacterium sp. UBA3486 | reverse complement strand
CGGGGCGGTGCGCTCGCGGGCCGCCCGCACGCGCTCGGCGATGCGCGGGAACCACTCGACGGGGCTGAGGTCCGCGCGGCGGCGCAGGGCGTCCTGGTGCTCGACGACGACGGACGGGACCGCGCCGAAGGATCCGTGATTGAGGTGGATCACCGCCGGGTCGAGGGGCCAGGCGTCGCGCGCTCGCATGCCGGAGTTCAGCGTGAGCGGTGCAGGGAACAGCGGTGTGGGCATCAGTCCTCATCGATGAGTCGGGCGAGTTGTTGCACAACTTTGCCACATGCCGTGGAAAACTGCCATGAAAAGGAGAAGATGAAACATAGTTGTCATACGAGTTTCCTGCGAAGGGGAGTTCCGACAGACTTCACGAGGGGTGGGGGAGTGTCAGAGAGGATGACGATGAGCGCACTCGACACGGCGTTGCACGGGCTGCGGGCGCTGATCGCCGACGGTGCGCTGCGGCCCGGAGACCGACTGCCGAGCGAAGGCGAGCTCTGCGAACGTCTCGGCGTCTCCCGCGGGTCCCTCCGCGAAGCGATCCGGATGCTGGCCGCCCTCGGCGTGCTCGACACCCGTCACGGCTCGGGCAGCTACGTCAGCGAGCTGCGCGCGGCCGACCTGATCGGCAGTCTGTCGCTCACGGTCGGGCTGCTGCCGATGGCGGGAGTGCTCGAACTGACCGAACTCCGCCGCGTGCTCGAACCGCATGCGGCCGCGCTCGCCGCCGCCCGCATCGACGACGAGACCGTGGAGGCCCTGGACCGCGTGCTCGACGAGATCGAGGCGACCACCGACTTCGAGGCGCAGTCGCGGCTCGACCACGAGTTCCACATGGCGATCTCCGGCGTCGCGGGGAACGAAGCGCTGACCAGCCTGATCGACGTGCTGCGATCGCGGTCGCGGGCGTATCGCATCTCCGACCCCGAAGATGCGGCCGAGCTCAAGGTACATTCCGATGCCGGGCACCGCGCGATCCTGCGCGGCCTGGCGGCGGCGGACCCGGTCGCCGCGAGTGCCGCGGCCTCCGCCCACGTCGCGTACACCGAGTACTGGGTGCGGCGGTACTCGGGGCTCGAGGACTGACGCGCGTCCTGCGGGCCGGTCAGCCGAGGGTGATATCGACCTGGATCTCGGCGGCGATGCGCTCGAGGTCGGTGCGCAGCGCGTCGAGGTCGACGGAGGCGGGGACCTTCGCGGTGACCGATGCTTCGAACAGACGCCCTCCGGCCATCGCGGCATCCCGGGTCTCGGTGGCGAGCTCCTCGATGCTCAGGGCGTGCGCACTCAGCACGCCGGAGACCTCGCGCACGATGCCGGGGCGGTCGTTGCCGAGCACCTGGATCTCGAGCAGCTGATCGTCGTCGGCAGCCGCATCCGGAGTGCCGGTGAGCACGGCGAGCGTGAGGAGTCCCTGACCCTGCAGGCCGCGCAGCGCGGACGACAGCTCGGCCTCCCGGTCATCCGCGACCGAGACCTCGATCACGCCGGCGAACGTGCCGGCGAGCTCGGCCAGGGAACTGTTCTCCCAGTTGCCGCCGTGTGCATCCACGACATCGGCGACGGCGGCCACGAGGCCAGGACGGTCTGCACCCGCGACGGTGAGGATCAGAGTAGTCATGCGGCCAGCGTAGCCCGCAGCCCTCACTCCACCCAGACCCCCGACTCCAGGAACGTATCGAGGCGCGCGCGGTGCGGGGCGAGGTCCCAGCCTTGGGCGGCGACCCACTCGTCGGAGTAGTAGGTGCCGGCGTAGCGGACGCCGCTGTCGCAGATCAGGGTCACGACACTGCCGGTCTCGCCCGCGGCCCGCATCCGGGCGATGAGCTGGAACGCACCGTAGAGGTTGGTGCCGGTCGAGCCGCCGGCCCAGTGCAGGGTGCGTTCGCGCAGCAGGCGGATCGCGGCGATCGACCCGGCATCCGGCACCTGGATCATCTCGTCGATCACGGTCGGCACGAACGAGGCCTCGACCCGGGGGCGGCCGATGCCCTCGATGCGGCTCGGGCGCCCGGCCGGCGGATCCACGGTCCCTGCCCAGCCGTCGTAGAAGGCCGAGCCTTCGGGGTCGACGACCGCGACCTTCGTGTCATGTCGGCGATACTTCACGTACCGGCCGAACGTGGCACTGGTTCCTCCGGTACCGGCACCCGTGACGATCCAGGTGGGGATCGGATGCCGCTCCTGAGCGAGCTGGCTGAACACGCTCTCGGCGATGTTGTTGTTGCCGCGCCAGTCGGTCGCGCGCTCGGCGAACGTGAACTGGTCGAGGTAGTGGCCGGTGCAGTCGGAGGCCAGACGTTGGGCCTCGGGCGACATGTCCTCCGCACGGTCGACGAAATGGCAGGTCCCGCCGTAGAACTCGATGAGGTCGATCTTCTCCTGCACGGTCGAACGGGGCACGACCGTGATGAACGGCAGCCCGAGCATGCGGGCGAAGTACGCCTCGGACACGGCGGTCGATCCGCTCGACGACTCCACAAGCGTGGTGTCTTCGCGGATGCGTCCGTTGACCAGGCCGTAGAGGAGGAGCGAGCGTGCGAGGCGGTGCTTGAGGGAGCCCGTCGGATGCACGGACTCATCCTTGAGGTACAGGTCGATGCCCCATTCGGGCGGCAGGGGGAACAGGTGCAGGTGCGTGTCGGCGCTGCGGTTGGCATCGGCTTCCAGCAGGGCGATCGCGGTGCTGGTCCAGTCGCTCATGCCCTCGACACTACCGGGCGGACGTCCGGGCGCCCTGGTCGATCACGCGGCGGCGGGATGCTCGGGGCCGAGGTGGGTGGAGGTCGGCTCGCCTGCCGCATCGCCCTTGAGCTCGATGAGGATGGTGTGCGTCGGCGTCGTTCCGGTGTTCTCGCCGGAATGACGCTGCGCGGGCAACCACACGGCCTGTCCCGCGGCGAGGACGGTGTCGAAGGTGCGGTCGCCCAGGCTGAGGCGGCGGGAGAAATCGCTGAGGGTGACCAGAACGCTGTTCGGATGATCGTGCGGCGTCGTCTTGTCGCCGGGCTCATCGGTGTAGTCGAGCACGCGGACGTGCTCGTTCTCCCAGAGCGTGCGGTAGTGGTCGGGGTCGGTGAGGGTGGGATCGTCGGTGATCATGCGGTGACGGTACACCCGGCGCGGTACCGCCGACAGGGTCTCCTCAGCCGACCGTCCCGGCGCGGGAGGCCCCGCCGTCGCCGTCGACGTGCAGCAGCGAGGCCTGCGACTGCTCCTGCTGCAGCTGGAACTCGAAGCGCGACCGGTCGCCGCGGTGATACGCGATGAAATACTCGATGGGCGAGCCGTCGGTGCTGCGGCTGATGCTGCGCAGTCGCAGCAGGGCCGAGCCAGCGCTGACGCCCAGGTGCTGCGCCTGCTCGTGCGTGGCCACGGTCGCCTCTGCCGAGCGCACACCGTGCGTGGCGACGATATCGTTCTCGGCGAGCAGTCGATAGAGCGAGCCCTCTGTGAGGTCGGCGCCGAGGGTGACGGATCCGACGGCCTCGGGCATCCAGGTCGTCGAGAGCGACCACGGTTCGCCGTCGACGTGGCGCAGACGCTCGAGCACGACGACAGGGGAGCCGACGGGCACCTCGAGGGCGAGCGCGACCTCGTCATCGGCTGCCGTCTGCTCGTGCCGCAGCACATCGCTGTGCACGTGGCCGCCACGGCGCTCGACGTCGTCGTAGAGGCCGACCAGCGTGTGCACCAGGCTCTCGCTCGTGCGGGGACGGGAGACGAACGTGCCCTTGCCCTTCACCCGTTCGACGAGCCCCTCGTGCTCCAGCTGGGCGAGCGCCTGGCGCACGACGGTGCGCGAGATTCCGTAGCGCTCGCACAGGCGGTGCTCGCCGGGCAGCGGGTCGCCGGGCTGCAGACCGTCGCGGGCGATGCCGTCGATGATCAGCTGGCGCAGCTGGTCGTACATGGGCGCGGCGGAGTGCCGGTCGATCGCGTCGTCGACGATGGCCATCAGTACGCCACCCCCGCGTGCAGGATCACGTTCGCGTAGGGGGTGAACTCGCCGGACCGCACGAACGCCCGTGCGCCGTGACTGAGCTTCTTGAACTCCACATGCGGCACGAGGTCGATCTCGAACCCCATGCCGGCGAACCGCTCGCGCAGTGCGGCCAGCACCTCCGGGCTCTTCTCGGCGACCTCGGCCGAGACCGTCGCCCCCTCGACCACCAGCTCGGCGAGCACGGTGTCGAGCACGTCGAGGAAGGCGGGAGCCCCCGGGCGATACGCCAGGTCGATGCGCTCGGAGCCCGGGGGGATGGGCAGGCCTGCGTCGGTGACGACGAGCAGATCGGTGTGCCCGGTCTCGCTGATCACGCGGGACAGCGCGGGATTGATCGTGGTGGCCGTCTTGCGCATGTGTCTCCTCGGTTCTCCGGATGCTCGGTTCGCAGGTTCAGCTCGCGACGGGTGCGGGGGCGTGCGCTGAGCTGCGCTCCGCCAGGAACGCGTCGACGTCGGCGCGGTGCGGAAGGCTCGGCGATGCCCCCTGCTTCGTGACCGCCAGCGCGCCGGCCGCGGTGGCCAGGCGCACGGCATCCGCCAGGGTGCTGC
>NZ_DFQP01000031.1:464-6657 GCF_002377845.1 Microbacterium sp. UBA3486 | reverse complement strand
CGTGAAGGTGGCGGCTACAACCGCGACGGTGGCGCCCCGCGTCGCGAAGGCGGCGACCGCGATCGTTCACGTTCATTCCCGCAGCGCGGGGGAGCGGGGCGAGAGCGTCCGGCTCAGGCGACGAACGAGCGTCCGCGGTTCGATGAGCCGCAGATCCCCGACGACGTCACGGCTCGCGACCTCAACGGCGCAGCGCGCAATGAGCTCAAGACGCTGAGCAAGGAGAACGCCGAACACGTCGCCCGGCACCTGGCGATGGCCTCTCGTCTCATCGACGAGGACCCGGCGCTTGCCCACGAGCACGCGCTGGCCGCATCGCGCCGCGCTGGACGCATCGCGATCGTCCGTGAGACCCTCGGCATCACCGCCTACGCCACGGAAGACTTCGCCCTGGCGCTACGCGAACTGCGGACCTACCGTCGTATCTCCGGCAAGGACGATCAGATCGCTCTGATGGTTGACAGCGAGCGCGGAATCGGTCGCTCCGATCGTGCGCTCGAGACCGGACGCGCCGTCGATCGTTCTGCGCTCGAGACTCCGGTCCGGGTCGCGCTTGCGATCGCGATGTCCGGTGCCCGTCTCGACCAGGGCGATCTCGAACTCGCACTCGGCGAGCTGGAGATCCCGGAGCTCGATCCCGATCGGGCCTTCGAATGGAGCCCGGCGCTGTTCGCCGCCCGCGCTGCCGTGCTCGAAGACCTCGGGCGCACCGAGGAGGCGGAGTTCTGGGCGCACCGCGCCGAAGTCGCCGCTGAGGCGCTAGGGGTCGATGAGGCCGGCGACGAGGAGATCTTCATCGAAGACAGCCTCATCGAGGGAGAGTTCCCCGACGAGGATGACGATGATTCCGCGGCGGATACGCCCCTGGAGGCAGATGACGCGGATCGAGAAGAGCCAGCGTCCGATGCGCCTGCCGACGTCGACGAAGCCGCGCTCGTCGCTGAGGAACCGACCGTCGAAGACGAGGTGCGCGAGCTCCTCGGCGAGGACGACGAGTCGGAACCGGAGGCGTAGTGGCGCTGTTCTCTCGGAAGCGATCGCCTCGCACTCCGCTTGACGGAGTCGATACGGTTCTCGCCGACCTCGACGGTGTGGTGTACGCCGGTCCCGGGGCCCTGCCGTACGCGGTGGACAGCCTCAACGAGGCTGCGAAGTCGGTGCGGCTCGGGTACATCACGAACAACGCGGCTCGGACTGATGCATCGGTCGCCGAGCATCTGAGCAGTCTGGGCCTCCGCGTCCAGGCATCCGACGTGGTCACGAGCCCGCAAGCGGCGATGAGGCTGATGGCTCAGATCGTGCCCGCCCCGGCAACGATCCTGGTCATCGGCGGTGACGGTCTCGTCGACGAGGTGCAGAAAGCCGGGTATACGGTCACACGGAGTGCGGAGGATGCGCCGAGCGCCGTCGTGCAGGGATTCGCCCCGGAGGTCGCGTGGACGGATCTCGCTGAGGCGGCCTTCGCCCTCAAACTTCCTGAGGACGAAGGCGGCATCCCGTGGATCGCCACCAACACCGACTGGACGATCCCCCGTGAGCGGGGAGTCGCACCCGGCAACGGGACGCTCGTCTCCGCCGTCCACACGGCGATCGGCAGGCTCGCCACCGTCGCGGGGAAACCGGAGGCGCCGATCTTCCAGGAGGCCCTTGCACGCTTCGGAGCGAAGAAGGCCCTCTTCATCGGGGACCGTCTCGACACCGACATCATGGGGGCGAGCCGGGTCGGCATCGACTCGGTCCTGGTACTCACCGGCATCGACCGCCCGAAGCACGTGCTGGCCGCCCCCGAGGGCTCGCGTCCCACCTACATCCTCGGCGACCTGCGCGAACTGCATGCACCGTATCCCGAGGTGACCGAGCACGACGGCGTCTTCCGCGTGAACGGCGCGGCAGTGCGGGTTTCGGGCGCCGACGTCGAGATCGTGGCGGATTCCGGCGAGCAGATCGACCTGTTGCGTGCGGGTGCCGCCGCCATCTGGGCATCCGGCACTCCCGTGTTCGTGCTGAGGGTTCCGGAGCGCCTCTACGACGACCCGTTCCACCGTCCCTGACGGTGCTCGCGTGGCGCCCTTCCGCGTCGGACGGGCCGCGTACAGTAGAACCGTGAGCGATGAGACGACGAGCGCGCCGACCGATGGCCTGTGGAGTCGACTGCGCCTGATCGAGGGGCAGCCGCTCCCGGCGAGGGCCGATGCGTATTCGGCCCTCCACGACGAGCTCTCCCGCCGCCTCGAGAGCGGCGCGAAGCTCGAGCAGCGGGAGACCTCGGGATCCCGATGACGCGACTCGACGCTGCCCTCGCCGCCCGAGGACTCGCCCGTTCGCGCACCCACGCGGCCACTCTCATCTCGGAGGGCCTCGTCAGCGTCGACGGGCGACCTGTCGTGAAGGCCTCCACTGCGGTCGACGATGCGGCGGAGATCACCATCGCCGGTGCAGACCACTACGTCGGACGTGCCGCGCACAAGCTCATCGCGGGCCTCGACGGCTTCGCGATACCGGTCGAGGGGCGGCTGGCACTCGACATGGGCGCATCCACCGGCGGCTTCACCCAGGTGCTCCGTGAGCGGGGAGCACGTGAGGTGCTCGCGGTCGACGTCGGGCATGGACAACTCGCCGCGTCGATCGCCGCTGATCCCGGAGTCGTGTCCGTCGAGGGCTACAACGTCCGATACATGACACGGGAGAACCTCGCCGAGGCGACGGGCGAGGTCGCAGCCCCCGATCTGGTCGTGGGTGACCTCTCGTTCATCTCTCTCGAACTCGTGTTGCCGGCCGTCGCCGCGGTGGTCGCATCGGAGTCCGACGTCCTGCTTCTCGTGAAGCCGCAGTTCGAGGTCGGACGCACCGCCGTCCGTGGGGGACTGGTCACCGACCCCGCAACACGCGCCGACGCCGTGGCGCGCACCGTGTGGAGCGCGTGGGACGTGGGGTTCGGAATGCTCGGCATCCTTCCCTCCCCGATCCTCGGAACCCACGGCAACGCCGAGTATCTCGTGCACCTCGCACCGGGTCGAGGCAGCAATCCGACAGAATGGCTGGACAGCATCAACCGACTGGCAGGAGGACGATGAACGAGCGCAGCATCCTGGTCGTCGCTCACGCGGGCCGTGTGGACACCGTCGACGCCGCTCGGCGGGTGGTCGACGCGCTTCGGGAGGCCGGAGCGCGACCGGTCCTGGCCGCCGACGATCACGAGGCCCTCGTGGCCGTGGATCCTTTCTTCGCCGACATCGCCGTACTCGGCATCTCCGTCGATCCGGCCGACCTCGAACTGGCGATCGTGCTGGGTGGGGATGGGACGATTCTGCGCGCAGCGGAACTCGTGCGCGACAGCGGGGCTCCGGTGCTCGGCATCAACATGGGGCACGTCGGCTTCCTCGCGGAGATCGACCGCGACGACATGGACAAAGCCGTACGTCGTGTGATCGACCGCGACTACGAGGTCGAGGAACGGCTCGCCCTGTCCGTGCGTGTGAAGGATGTCGACGGCACGGTCGTCTATGAGACGTGGGCCCTCAACGAGGCCACGGTCGAGAAGGCCAGCCGTGAGCGGATGATCGAGATCGTTCTCGAGATCGACGGCCGGCCGTTGTCGAGTTTCGGATGCGACGGCATGGTCATCTCCACCCCGACCGGCTCGACGGCCTACAACTTCTCCGCCGGGGGGCCGGTGATCTGGCCGAGTGTCGAGGCGATCGCGGTGGTGCCGTTGTCGGCGCATGCCCTGTTCGCCAAGCCGCTCGTGGTGAGCCCCGATGCCTCGGTGGCGATCGAGATGCTCGAACGCACGGACGGCTCGGGCATCCTCTGGTGCGATGGTCGCCGCTCGCACGACCTGCCGCCGGGCGCGCGCGTGGTGGTGCGCCGCTCTTCGCGTCCCGTGCGGCTGGCTCGTCTGCACCCGACGGCATTCACCGACCGACTCGTGCGCAAGTTCCAGCTTCCCGTCGAAGGGTGGCGTGGACAGGCGCCGGGGGCGACGTCATGATCGAGGAGATGCGGATGCAGGGGCTCGGCGTCATCGCCGATGCCGTGCTGCCGCTGGGTCCCGGATTCACCGCGATCACCGGCGAGACCGGCGCCGGAAAGACCATGGTCGTCACCGGACTCGGACTGCTGCTGGGCCAGCGCGCCGACTCCGGAGCCGTGCGTGCCGGCGCGGCGCAGGCATCGGTCGCGGGCGTCTGGATCGTCCCCGAGAGCGGAACCGTCGCCGAGATCGTCGCCGAGGCCGGTGGCGAGCTGGAGCCTGTCGGTGCCGGCAGCGCGGAGCTCTACGTGTCTCGTACGCTCAGTTCGGAAGGACGCAGCCGTGCCAGTGTCGGCGGGCGCGCGGCCCCCGCGGGTGTGCTCTCCTCGCTCGCGGACGAGCTCGTGGTCGTGCACGGCCAGTCCGAGCAGCTGCGACTGCGTTCGGCCGTCGCGCAGCGTGATGCGCTCGATCGTTTCGGTGGGGCCCCGATCGCTGAGGCCGTGGACGAATACGCCCGGGCCTTCGCACGCTGGCGGACACTCGACGCCGAGATATCCGAGATCACCGAGAACCGTGACCGTCGCGCCGAAGAGGCGTCGCGGCTGCGAGAAGCCCTCGCGCTGATCGAGGCGACGGCTCCGGAGCCAGGGGAGGACCAGGAGCTCACCGCGCGTGCCGAGCGTCTCGCGAACGCCGAGGAGCTGCGTCTCGCGGCCTCGCTCGCGCACGGCGCGCTCTCGAGCGAAGAGGGCGAACCTGATGCCTCGGCTCTCGTCGCGGAGGCGCGTCGAGTACTCGAACGCGCTGCCGACGTGAAGCTGACCGAGATCAGCGAGAGCCTCGCCGACATCGGGTATCGGATCGCCGACACCGCAGGCCTTCTCTCCGCCTATCTCGCCGATCTCGACGAGACGGGTCCGCACGAGCTCGCCGCTGTCGAGGAGCGCCGCGCTGCGCTGGGCACCCTGATCCGTGCACACGGCTCGCTCGACGAGGCGCTGACCGTCTGGCAGACCGGATCCGCTCGGTTGGCCGAACTCGATGACGACGGCGATCGGATCGAACGACTGATCGCCGAGCGTGATGCGGCACGGGTCGAACTCGACGCCCACGCCGAGGCGCTGACGGCGGCGCGCGCAGAGGCGGCTTCTCGTCTCGGTGCTGCCGTGACGGACGAACTGCACGCGCTCGCGATGCCGGACGCGCGTCTCGAGGTCTCGGTCTCCGAGGGCGCCGAGAGTGCCCACGGCCGGGACGACGTCGCGATCCTCCTCGCCCCCCATCCGGGAGCCGAGCCGCGCTCGGTCTCGAAGGGAGCCTCCGGCGGAGAGCTGTCGCGAGTGATGCTGGCGATCGAAGTGGTGATCGCCGCGACCGATCCGGTTCCGACGTTCGTCTTCGACGAGGTCGACGCCGGCATCGGCGGTGCCGCGGCGATCGAGGTCGGTCGGCGACTCGCCCGACTCGCCGAGAAGTCGCAGGTGATCGCGGTGACGCACCTCGCGCAGGTCGCGGCCTTCGCGAACAACCATCTATCGGTCGTGAAGGCCAATGATGGTGCGGTCACGGCCTCCAGCGTGCGCCGTCTGGAAGGGGAGGAACGGGAAGCTGAGATGGCTCGTCTGCTGTCAGGCCTCGCCGATTCCGACGCCGCCCTGACCCACGCCCGCGAACTTCTCAGCCTCCGCGTCCCCACCTCCTGATAGGATCGAAGCCCGTGATGAACTCTTCTTCTGCGGGACCCAAGAACGACACGACCAAGCACATCTTCGTGACTGGTGGTGTCGTTTCGTCTTTGGGCAAGGGACTGACGGCAGCCAGCCTCGGAAACCTCCTCACGGCCCGCGGTCTGCGCGTCGTGATGCAGAAGCTCGACCCTTACCTGAACGTCGATCCGGGCACGATGAACCCGTTCCAGCACGGTGAGGTGTTCGTGACGGACGACGGCGCCGAGACCGATCTCGACATCGGACACTACGAGCGCTTCCTCGACATCAACCTGTCCGAGGCGGCCAACGTCACCACGGGTCAGATCTACTCGCAGGTGATCGCGCGCGAGCGCCGCGGCGAGTACCTCGGAGACACGGTCCAGGTGATCCCGCACATCACCGACGAGATCAAGCGCCGCATGCGCCTGCAGGCCTCGGAAGATCCGCGCCCCGACGTGATCATCACCGAGGTGGGCGGCACGGTCGGCGACATCGAGTCGCAGCCGTT
>NZ_DFQP01000031.1:0-368 GCF_002377845.1 Microbacterium sp. UBA3486 | reverse complement strand
AAGACCAAGCCGACGCAGCACTCCGTCGCGGCGCTCCGCCAGGTCGGCATCCAGCCCGATGCCCTGGTGCTCCGCAGCGACCGTCCGGTCAGCGTGAGCAACCGCAACAAGATCGCTCTCATGTGCGACGTCGACGTCGAAGGCGTCATCAACACCGTCGACCTGCCGAGCATCTACGACATCCCCTCGACGCTGAACGAGCAGGGGCTCGACTCGTACATCGTGCGACGGCTGGGCCTGGACCAGAAGGCGGCCGACGTCGACTGGACCCGCTGGAACAAGGTGCTGCACGCGGTGCACAACCCCAAGCACGAGGTGACGATCGGTCTGGTCGGCAAGTACATCGACCTGCCCGACGCGTACCTCTC
>NZ_DFQP01000066.1:0-15227 GCF_002377845.1 Microbacterium sp. UBA3486 | reverse complement strand
GAGCGCGGCGCGCGCCGCGTACGGCATCCGTCGCGGTGCCGAAGCGCTTGCGCTCGAACGCGAAAGAGGAATCGGCCTGTCCGTACCGGGTGACCGGACGCGTGACGTCGTGGTTCGAGAGCACCCAGGTCGCCGGCGCGCCGACCGGCGCGTGTTCGGCGAGCGTGCGGGTGATCGAGTCGCGCATCGCCCTGGCGCTCCACGGCTGCGTCATGAATCCGAAGTTGAAAGCCGTGTGCATCTCGCCGGGGCGCAGATAGCGGGCGAAGCGCTCGGCGTCGTCGAGCCACACCTCGCCGACGAGCACCCTTTCGCCGTCGTACTCATCCGCGACGGACCGCCAGTGGCGGTAGATGTCGTGCAGCTCGTCGCGGTCGATGTGCGGGTGGCCGACCGTGGGAGCGGAGCCCGGCGGAAGGTCGGGAAGAGTCGGGTCCTTGACCGGGAGCGCCGCGGAGTCGATGCGGACGCCCGCGACGCCTCGGTCGAACCAGAATCGCAGGACGTCCTCGTGCTCACGCCGCACATCCGGATGGTTCCAGTTCAGGTCCGGCTGTTCTGGGGTGAACAGGTGCAGATACCACTCGCCGTCGGAGCCGTCGGGGTTCTGCGTGCGCGACCAGGTCTCGCCCTGAAAGCTCGAGACCCAGTTGGTCGGGATGCCGTCACCATGCTCGCCCCGACCGGAGTGGAACCAGAAGCGCTCGCGCTCCGGGCTGCCGGGGCCGGCCGCCAGCGCCTGTCGGAACCACTCGTGCTGATCGGAGATGTGGTTGGGCACGATGTCGACGATCGTGCGGATGCCGAGTTCGAGCGCCTCCGCGATCAGGTGCTCCGCCTCTTCGAGGGTGCCGAAGCGGGGGTCGATGCGGCGGTAGTCCTGTACGTCGTAGCCGCCGTCCGCGAGCGGGCTCAGGTACCAGGGGGTGAACCAGAGCGCGTCGACGCCGAGGCTCTTCAGGTAGGGCAGCCGTGAGCGGACGCCGGCGAGATCTCCGATGCCGTCACCGTTGCCGTCCGCGAAGCTGCGCACGTACACCTGGTAGATGACGGCTGTGCGCCACCACCCCTCGCCCACGGGCATCGTCAAGGTGCGGGCCGGTGCCGCCGTGCGCAGAACGTCAGTGTCCACAGATCTCCTCGTCGTCGATGGCGATGAGTCGAATGTAGCTTTTCCGCGCGTTCCGTGCAAGAACTAAACAGAATGTTGGAAAATTGCGATGGCTTACATGCGCGCGCAAGGACGGCTCGGGGCCGTCCGCAGCTCAGATCAACGCAGCGGGCCCGTCGAGGCTCGCAGCACCAGCTCGGGCTCGAACAGCAGTTCGTCGCTCGGCTGGGCCGTGCCGGCGATCTGCGCGAGCAGCAGGGCGATCACGGCGCGCCCCATGGACTCGATCGGTTGTCGCACCGTCGTCAGCGGAGGTTCGGTGCAACTCATCAGCGCCGAGTCGTCGAACCCGACGATGCTCACGTCCCCCGGCACGGAAAGTCCGGCTCGCCGCGCCGCGCGTACGGCCCCGAGTGCCATCGGGTCGCTCGCGCACACGATCGCGGTCGCGCCGGCAGCGAAGAGGCGCGAGGCACCTGCCTGCCCTGACTCGAGCGAGTACATGCCGCGCACCACGAGCTCGTCGGACAGCGGTGCCCCGAGCGCATCCAGCAGACGGCGCGCCGAATCGAGCTTGCGGCGGGAGGGGACGTGATCCTCCGGCCCCAGGAGCAGGCCGATCTTCCGATGTCCGAGCTGGTGCACGTGCAGCACGGCCTGTTCCGCCGCGGCCGCGTCGTCGGTCGACACCGTCGCGAAGTGCAGCTCGGCGACGCGGGCGTTGACGAGCACGGTCGGCAGGTTCACCTGGCGCAGCCGCTCGTAGTGCTCGTGTGCGGCGTCCGCCTGCGTGTAGTTCCCCCCGAGGAAGATCACACCCGAGACCTGTTGCGCCAGGAGCAGATCGACGTAGTCCGACTCCGTCACTCCGCCGGCGTTCTGGGTGCACAGCAGAGGCGTGTAGCCGTTCTGGGTGAGCGCGCCGCCGACGATCTCGGCGAACGCGGGAAAGATCGGGTTCTGCAGTTCGGGGAGAACGAGCCCGACGAGGCGGGCACGCTCGCCTCGGAGTTTGGTCGGCCGCTCGTAGCCGAGCACATCGAGGGCCGTGAGCACGGCCTGTCGAGTGGCCTCGGAGACCCCCGGCTTCTCATTGAGGACGCGGCTGACCGTCGCCTCGCTCACTCCTACTTTGCGGGCAACCTCTGCCAGTCGCTTCGACATGCAGTCAGTGTATGCAAATTCTTGCAAGAATGCGCAAGCAGTTTGCGCGTATTCGCGACGGGGTCAGCGGACGTTGCCGTTGGAGCAGGTCTGCTGTGCTGCGGAGTTGCCCTTGATCGAATCGGGGAGTGCCACGACGTTGCCGGGAGTCGCTGCCGGGTCCGGTGTCGCCGCGGGGTCCTCGACCGGTGCCGTCGGCTCCTGCACGACCACGCCGTCGTTGGTGTTGTTCTCGTGCGTGATCTGCAGCTGCGCGTTGGCCTCGAGGGCGTCCCAGAGCGCAGAGGCGGCCGTGTAGTTGGGGACGACCTTGTTCGGATCAGCCGAGTCGGTCGAGTTCGGGTACTGCACGAAGACGATGTCCTCGAAAGGCACCGACTTGACCGCGAGGGCGATCTGCACGAGCGTCATCGGGTTCGTCAGCGACTCGCTCGGCTCGAGGTTCTCGATGGCGGTGTTCGCGAGCTTCAGCATCACCGGGACGTTTCCGAGCACGTCGCCGCTGATCATCTTGCGTGCGAGGCTCGACATGTACTGCTGCTGGTTGCCGATGCGACCCAGGTCGCTGCCGTCGCCGACTCCGTGACGTGTGCGCAGGAACTGGAGCGCCTGGAGCCCCTCGATCGTGTGAGTACCGGCGGTCATGTCGAGGCCGGTGTAGCGGTCCTTGATCGGGTTGGCGAGGCAGACGTCCACACCACCGATCGCATTGGTGATCTCGATCACGCCGCCGAAGGTCACGCCGGCCGCGAACTGGATCTCCTGATCGGTGAGCTCGGAGATCGTCTTCACCACGCAGTTCAGACCGCCGTCGGTGTAGGCCGTGTTGAGCGGCTGCTTCCTCATCGCGGAGGTGGCGTTGCCGTTCTTGTCAGTGCAGGACGGGATCGGGACCATCAGGTCGCGAGGAAAGCTGACGACCGTGATGCGGCGCGGCTCCTGCGAGACGTGGACCAGCAGGTTCACATCGTTGAGCGTTCCGCCGGCGTCAGCTCCGGTGCATCGTTCACCGAAGAGGTCCTTGTACTTCTCTTCGCAGGTGTCCACGCCCGTGAGCACCATGTTGAAGCCGGCCTCGTACTCGCCGATGTCCGGCGGAATGGGCTCCTGTCCTTCGATCTCGACCGCGTTCGCAGAGACCGTGCTCGTGAGATCGTAGAAGACGTAGGCCCCGACGCCGAGCCCGCTCACCAGCACCACGGCGAGACCGATCGCGATGAACTTCAACAGCTGGCCGACGGTACCCGGAGTGCCCAGCTGACCATGGCGCGCGATCGTGTGACGGCGTCGGGTGTTCTGGCTCACTCGGGTCCTTTCGGATCAAGCGCCGGTGCGGGGGCACCGTGCTCACATGCGGAGGGTGTGGGATTCGAACCCACGAGACATCTCTGCCCACTGGTTTTCAAGACCAGCTCCATCGGCCGCTCGGACAACCCTCCCGACAGATGCTTCTGTCGACCAGGCGTGAGTCTAGCCGAGTTCTATTCTCCTGCGCTGACCTGGGCGGGGGCTGGAAGCGTGTCGAGTGCCCGCGCGAGGCCGCCGTCGACGACATCTGCGGTGACCTCCCCCGCCGCTTCCTTCACCACGTCGGGGGCCTGCCCCATCGCCACCGCTCGTCCGCCGAGCGAGCGCGCCCAGCCGAACATCCCGATATCGTTGCGTCCGTCGCCGGCGACGAAGATGCGGCCCTCCTCGAGCCCGAGCTCCCTGCGCACCTGCTCCAGCGCCGTGCCCTTGTCGACACCCTGGGGTGCGATGTCGAGCCATGCGGTCCACCCGATCGCGTAGGACACCTCGTTGAGACCGGCATCCGCCACCAGACGGTGGAAATCTTCTTCGTCGTGACCGGGAGAGACGACGACGATGCGCGAGACGGGGAGCTCCCCGAGCTCGTCGAAGTCGACCTGCCGGCCGCCGTCGAGCGTCCAGTCGTCGAGCTGCTCGGTGAACAGCCGCTGGCCCGACGCGAGTTCGACCATGTATCGGGCATCGGGAAGACGATCGCGCAGCAGGCCGAGGACCGGGGTCGGATCGAAGGTCTCGACGTTCCAGCGCTCCCAGTCGTCGCCGGAGCGCCGCATCGTCACCGCGCCGTTGGAGCACACCACGTAGTCGGCGGTCAGGCCGAGCTCCTCGACATAGCGTCGCGTGGCCATCCAACTGCGCCCGGTCGCGATGGTGACGACGTTCCCTCCGTCGCGCACCCGAGCGATGGCTTCCGGAACGCCGGGGCTCATCGTCTCGTCCTGCAGCAGGATCGTCCCGTCGACGTCGAGGCCGACCAGCCAGGGTCCTGTCATCGAGCGGCCCGCCCGTCCGCGAGGGGCTCGATCACTTCAAGGCCGCCGAGGTACGGCCGCAGAACCTCCGGCACGCGCACCGAGCCGTCGGCCTGCTGATGCGTCTCGAGCAGGGCGACGATCCAACGGGTGGTGGCAAGAGTGCCGTTCAGGGTAGCCACGTGCTGCGTCTTGGCCGTGCCCTGCCCCGCGGGGTCGGCCGCGTCGACGGCCGGGCGGTGACGCACGTCGAGCCGACGTGCCTGATAGGTCGTGCAGTTCGAGGTCGAGGTGAGTTCACGGAACGCGCCCTGCGTGGGCACCCACGCCTCGATGTCGTACTTGCGTGCTGCGCTCGATCCGAGGTCTCCGGCCGCGACGTCGATCACTCGGTAGGCGAGGCCGAGCGAGGTCAGCATCTCCTCCTGCAGCGCGACGAGGCGCAGGTGCTCGGCTTCCGCCTCTTCCGCAGTCGTGTAGACGAACATCTCGAGCTTGTTGAACTGGTGCACGCGGATGATGCCGCGGGTGTCCTTGCCGTGCGATCCGGCCTCTCGCCGGTAGCAGGTCGACCAGCCGGCATAGCGGAGGGCACCATCGGACAGGTCGACGATCTCGTCTTTGTGGTAGCCGGCGAGTGCGACCTCGCTGGTGCCCACCAGGTACAGATCGTCATCCTTGTCGAGGTGGTAGACCTCGTCGGCGTGCTCGCCGAGGAACCCGGTGCCCTGCATGATCTCCGGACGAACGAGCGTCGGGGTGATCAGCGGCACGAATCCGTTCTGCAGCGCTTTGTCGAGCGCCAGGTTCATCAACGCGATCTCGAGGCGCGCGCCGATGCCGCGCAGGAAGTAGAAACGGGCGCCCGACACTTTGGCGCCGCGTTCCATATCGATCGCACCGAGGAGTTCACCGAGCTCGAGGTGGTCCTTCGGCTCGAAATCGAAAGCCGGCACGTCGCCGACACGACGCAGCTCGACGAAGTCTGCCTCGCCGCCGGCGGGGACACCGTCGATCACCACGTTCTCGATTCGAGCGAGTGCGGCTGCCGCTGCGTCCGCGGCCTCGTTCGCCGCATGCTGAGCCTGCTTGACACGCTCCGCGAGGTCTTTCGCCTGCGCGACCAGCGCCGCCTTCTCCTCCTTGGGGGCCTTGGCGACCTGCTTGCCGAAGGCGTTCTGCTCGGCGCGCAGCTCTTCGAAAGCGGACAGCGCGGACCTGCGCGATCGATCGGCCTCGAGAGCGACGTCGACGGTGCTCTGGTCGTTTCCACGAGCAGTCTGCGAACGGCGGACGATCTCCGGGTTTTCGCGGAGGAGTGCGAGGTCGATCATCCACCAAGTCTACGGTGAACGCCCGGGCGCGCCGGATGCGCGGACCGCCAGGAGTCCCCTGCTCCGGATCGACGGGGCGGGTCTTTCCCGGTTTAGAGTAGCGCCATGACATCCAGCGCACCCGTCCAGCGACAGGCGGCGCTCGTCTACAACCCCATCAAGGTCGACGGCAAGCATCTCCGCGCCACAGTGCGCGACCTCTCGCGCGAAGCGGGATGGGCGCATCCGGCGTTCTATCCCACGACGATCGAGGATGCCGGGCAGCTCGCCACTGCGCAGGCTCTCGAGCGCGGGGTGGACGTCGTGCTGGTCGCCGGCGGCGATGGCACGGTGCGGGCGGTGTCCGAGGCGATCGCGAACAGCGGGGTGCCGTTGGCGATCCTGCCCAGCGGCACCGGAAACCTGTTGGCCCGCAATCTCGGACTCCCGCTCGGTGATCCGACAGAGATGATCCGCGCCGCACTCGGCGACTTCCGGCATCCGATCGACATCGGCTGGGCGCGCCTCACGCGGCAGGACGGCGAGGAGGCCCAACACGCCTTCGTGGTGCTGGCGGGCATGGGGCTCGACGCCGACATGATCGCGAACACCCGCTCCGACCTGAAGAAGTCCGTGGGATGGATCGCGTACGTCGACGGCGCCGCCCGCTCGCTGCCGCGTGCGAAGCCGTTCCGGGCGGTCTACCAGGTCGATGACGGACGCCTGCACTCGCACCGCGCGTACAGCCTGCTCTTCGCGAACTGCGGGACTCTCCCCGCCGGTATCTCCCTGATCCCCGACGCATCGATCACCGATGCCGCCCTCGACGTCGCCGTCATCCAGCCGACCGGCATGTTCGGCTGGTTCGGGGTCTGGCGGAAGATCTGGTGGGACAACTCCGTGCTCCACCGCTTCCGCGCTGGACGCCGGGTACTCGAGCACCGCGGTAAGAACGCCTCGGTGCACTACTTCCGTGGAGCCGCCGCAGAAGCCGCAGCGCCCGAGCCCATCCCGATCGAGCTCGACGGCGACGAGTTCGGCGAAGCAGTGCGCATCACCTGCTGGGCTGATCCCGGGGCTCTGCTCCTGGCACTGCCGTCAGGCCACCCGGTGCACATCCTCTGAGAGCCGCGCCTCCTGACGCTCAGCGGACCTCGACCGTGCCGTCGAGCCCGCCGCCGACGAGGGTCAGTGTGAAGGCCGCCTCATCGTCGACCGTGTCGTCGCCGAAGGAGAGGATGGTCGCACGCGGTCCCATGTCCATCGTGCACACCTGGTTCGCGTCGGTCACGAACGTCGCGGTCCCGGCGTTCCCCGAGCCCTCCAGCGTGTCGACGACCGGCGGGCAGGACGAGGATCCCCAGGTCAGCAGAACGAGGCCGCCGTCGTCGAACCAGCCGGCCGACGGCAGGTACTCGGTGGGCGTCCCCGGCGTGCCCGTCGCCGCCGGGTCGCCGTCGAGGTCCACATCGTCGGTGATGTCACCGTAGGTGACGTTCACGGTGATGTCGGCCTTCGGGTCCACGCCTTCCGGCAGCGCGCCGAGGCTCGCGCGCGGCGCGAGATCCTTCGTGCAAGGCTTCGAAGCCTCGCCCTCCGCGTCGACGAGGGTGACGGTCACGGTCTGCCCTTCCGCGGTGACCTGGTCGACCTGCGGCACGCAGGTGGAGGAGCCCACCGTGATCACGGCGAACATGCGTCCTTCGTCGAGCAGTGCACCCTCGACGTCGTTCTGATCGTCGATGGCGCCGGCGCTCGGGGCTGGAGAGCTGGTCGGCGTCTGCGCGCCCGGACCGGCAGTGCACCCTGCGATGAGGAGCGCAGCGGCGACGACGCCCATGACGGAAACGAGAGGACGAAGTGCGGAGGTCATGGTCACAGGGTAGCCCTCACGAAGTTCGTGCGGATAGCCTGCGTCGCCTACTGCAGCGCGGAGGTGAGGCGGGCGAGGTTGTCGAGCACCGTCGAACGAAGCGGCTGCTGCATCCACTCCTCCAGCGTCAGCTCTCGGCTGAGCGAGCGGTACTTGTCTTCGACCTCGCGCATCTCGGCGACGAATTCCTCGCCCCGCACCAGCATCGAGACCTCGAGGTTCAGACCGAAGGAGCGCATGTCCATGTTGCTCGATCCGATCACAGCGACCTCATCGTCGATGGTCAGCGTCTTGGTGTGCAGGATGTACGGCTTGCGATACATCCAGATGCGGACTCCGGCCTTGAGCAGCACCTCATAGTAGCTGCGCTGGGCGTGGTACACCATCGCCTGGTCGCCCTCTTCCGACACGAACAGCTCGACGTGCACGCCGCGGTCCACGGCCGCGGTGACCGCGAGCAGCAGCGCCTCGTCCGGGACGAAGTAGGGGCTGACGATCATGATCTTCTTCTTCGCCGCATAGAGCAGGCTGAGGAAGAGCCGGAGGTTGTTCTCGACCTCGAAACCGGGGCCGGACGGGACGACTTGGCAGTCGAGGTCGCCGGAGCCGATGTTCGCGTGAGCGATGTCGATGCCCTCGAGGACGGTGTCGGTCTCGCTGTACCAGTCCGCGACGAAGATCGCGTTCACGCTCAGCACGACCGGGCCGTCCAGACGCACCATCAGGTCGACCCAGTGCAGACCGCGCTTGATGTTCTTCGGCAGGTTGTAGGTCGAATCGGTGATGTTCTGCGATCCGAGGAACGCGATGTTGCCGTCGACGACGAGGAGCTTGCGGTGGTTGCGCAGATCGGGGCGCTGCATCTTGCCCTTGAGCGGCTGCACCGGGAGCATCAGGTGCCAGTCGGCGCCCATCGCATTGAGGCGCGCGATGGTCTGCTTGTAGCGGGGCTTGCCACGGTTGGCCCAGTGGTCCAGGAGCACGCGGACCTCGACACCACGGGCGCAGACCTCTTCCAGCGCCCGGAAGAAGTTGTCGGTCGACGTGTCGGACTGCAGGATGTAGAACTCGACGTGCACATACTCCTGCGCCGTGCGGATCGCCTGCGCCATCTCATCGAGGGACTCCTGGTAGTCCGAGATGAGGTGGGCGCCGTTGTCGCCCGAGAGCGGGAGGGCGCCGAGCTTCTGATTCATCTGCACGATCGGCCCGAACCACGCGGGCGCGTTCGGCCGGAGCGTGCCGAAATGCAGGTGCTCGCTGGTCTCGGCGATGTACTCGTTGATCTGATCCTGTTTACGCCGACGCGCGCGGGGAAGGCGCGGGTTGCCGATCACGAGGAACAGGAAGACACCGACGAACGGTATGAAGAACACGGCCAGCAGCCATGCCATCGCCGCCGTCGGACGCCTGTTGCGGGGGATGACGATGATGGCCGTGACACGGATGATGATGTCGAGCACCACGAGGAAGGCGGCGATCCACCATCCCCAGGTCTCCGCAGTCATCGTGCCCCCTCGCCACCGCAGTGACCATCACAGCCGAGGCGCACCCGAACAGGTGCGCTGGCTTCACAGTAGCCGATGGGTCGGACTCAGGCGCGCGGCGGGAGGCCTCGCGCGGCGCGCTCCTCAGCCTCGATCTGCGCGTGCACCTTGCGCTCGGTCCGGTCGAAGCGGAGGATGCCGCGGACCACGAGGAAGAACACGATGCTCACCCCGACGGTCGGCAGAAGCGACCATGCCGCGGCGAGCCAGAAGTTGTCCATCACCCCATGGTACGCGAGCCACTGTTCGTGCACATTTCGGCGTTCACAGGAACTCCGTCCACAGGGTCCTCTTTCGCGCTCGGCGGGCGTCGCCCTCGACGACACTCTCGGGATGACAACAGTTCTCCGCGCCACCGATTCCGCCGCTTTCCTCGGCATCGTCCCGTCCCTCGCGGGCTTCACGCCCCGTCGGAGCATCGTGCTCCTCCCTTTCCGAGGCAGCCGCACCGACGGAGCCATGCGTCTCGACCTCCCGCAGGAGAAGGCCGACCTCGAGGTCTATGCCGACGCCGCCGTCGGCCTCGTCGCCCGCGTCACAGCGACGGATGCCGTCGCTGTCGTCGTCTACACCGATGAGGAGTCG
This sequence comes from Microbacterium sp. UBA3486, assembly GCF_002377845.1. NCBI lineage: Bacteria > Bacillati > Actinomycetota > Actinomycetes > Micrococcales > Microbacteriaceae > Microbacterium > Microbacterium sp. UBA3486. The sequence goes on along the minus strand of NZ_DFQP01000066.1, from coordinate 5,352 downwards.
CACCCGACGCGAGACGGTCTCGTCCTCCCCCACGCGGTCGCCGTCGACGAGCTGTTGGGGTGCGCAGAGGAGGCGGGCCTCCGCATCGTCGACGCTCTCTGCGTGACCCCTTCCGGGTGGTCGAGCTACCTCGACGAGAAGCCCCAGCTGGGACCGTTGGCGCAGATCCGTACTCCCGCCGATCTACCGCTGTCGACCGACGTGTCCGGAGACCAGAGCGTCGGGGCGGATCTCCCGCACGTCGATCTCGCCGAGAAGGAACGCGTGGGCACCGCGTCGATCGAGCTCACGGCGTTCCTCGATCGGAAGGGTCGAGGTCCAGTGGCGAGTCGGGATGATCCGCAGCTCATCGCCGCGCTCGTCCTGCTCGACGACGTTCCGGCCTTCTTCGAGTCGGTGCTGGCGGCACCCGACGCTCTGCCCCCGTTCGCGACGGCCACGCTCCTGTGGTGCCTCGGGCAGCCCCTCTTGCGGGACGTGGCCATCGCTCAGTGGGCGACCGACCTGGCAGGCGGCGTGCGCACCCTCGCTGCACAGACCGCGTTCGCCGAATCCGGGGTGATGATCCCCGACGAGGTGGGCGCGGTGTTCCTCGGGCGCGGCCCCACTCCCGACACCGACCGCCTCCGACGCGCTCTCACCGCCGCACGCGAAGCGGCGGCACGGGCACCGAGGCTCTCGCGATCCGCACCCCTCACCGTGGCGGCGTGGTTGTCGTGGGCTCTGGGACGCGCCAGCCACTCGGGCCGATACCTCGAGATGGTGCGAGAGATCGACCCGCACTATTCACTGGCCGCACTCCTGGAGACGATGATCGGCGGAGCGATGCTGCCGGAGTGGGCGTTCCGTCGCCACTCGGCGCAGTGACCGTCGGTGATCGTGCTACTTGACCAGGGGGAACAGGATGGTCTCACGAATGCCCAGGCCGGTGATCGCCATCAGCAAGCGGTCGATCCCCATGCCCATCCCGCCGGACGGCGGCATGCCGTGCTCGAGGGCCCGCAGGAACTCTTCGTCGACCGGCATCGCCTCGACGTCACCGCGTGCGGCGAGCTTGGCCTGTTCGACGAATCGCTCGCGTTGGATCACGGGGTCGACCAGTTCGGAGTACCCGGTCGCCAGCTCGAACCCACGGATGTACAGATCCCACTTCTCCACGACACCCGCGATCGAGCGGTGTTCACGGACCAGGGGCGACGTGTCGACGGGGAAATCCATCACGAACGTGGGGCGCACGAGGTCGCCCTTCACGAAATGCTCCCACAGCTCCTCGACGAGCTTGCCGTGAGTGGCCTGCGGAGGCAGATCGACATCGTTGGCCTCGGCGAACGCGATCAGGTCTTCGACCGAGTCCTGCGGGGTGATGGTGCGCCCGGATGCGGCCGACAGCGACTCATACATCGAGATGCGGTCCCACTCGCCGCCGAGCTCATACTCGGTGCCGTCGGCCCAGGTCACGGTCGTGGATCCGGCGACGGCGATCGCCGCGTTCTGCACGAGCTCCTGTGTGAGGGCGGCCATCTGGTTGTAGTCGCCGTACGCCTGGTAGGCCTCCAGCATCGCGAACTCAGGGCTGTGAGTGGAGTCCGCCCCCTCGTTGCGGAAGTTCCGGTTGATCTCGTAGACCCGTTCGATACCGCCGACGACCGCGCGCTTGAGGTACAGCTCGGGTGCGATGCGCAGGTACAGCTCGGTGTCGAACGCGTTCGAGTGCGTGATGAACGGGCGGGCAGAGGCCCCGCCGTGCTGCACCTGCAGCATCGGGGTCTCCACCTCGAGGTAGTCATGGCTGGTGAAGGTCGAACGCAGGCTCGCATTCACGGCGGCGCGCGCGCGGACCGTCGTACGCGCCTGCTCGCGCACGATCAGGTCGAGGTAGCGGCTGCGCACGCGGCCCTCCTCGCTGAGTTCGGAGTAGGCGTTGGGGAGCGGCAGGATCGCCTTCGCCGCGATCGTCCAGTCGTCGGCCATGACCGACAGCTCGCCGCGGCGACTGGAGATGACTTCGCCGTGCACGAAGACGTGGTCCCCCAGGTCGACGTACTCCTTCCAGTCGGCCAGCGACTCCTCGCCGACGTTCGCCAGGGAGATCATGGCCTGGATGCGCGAGCCGTCACCCGCCTGCAGAGTGGCGAAGCAGAGCTTGCCGGTGTTGCGACTGAACACCACACGACCCGCGACCCCCACGATGACACCGGTTTCGGAGCCGGCCTCGAGCTCGCCGTACTCGGCGCGCAGCGCGGGAATCGTGTGCGTGACGGGAACGGCGACCGGGAACGCCCCGCCGCCCGCATCCGCCCGCTTCTCGATCAGGCGCTCGCGCTTGGCGAGGCGCACGGCCTTCTGCTCGTGGACGTCCTCTTCGAGGGAAGGGTCGGTCGAGGCCGATTCGGGCGCGGCGGACGCGTCAGTCATGTGGGGGGCTCCTTGGAAGTCCCTCCCAGTTTACCGAGGCGGCATCCCGCTGTTTGGCGCACGCTGGGTAGCCTCGAAGAATGGCCCACACACGGATCCTCCGCGCGTTCGCTGCCCTCTCCCTCGCGATGGTGGCGGTCCTCGCCCCTGCCGCTGCGCAGGCCGCGTCCGACGGGCCCGCGTCGCACCTGGCTGCGTCCCGGCCCGCGGACGTCCCCATCGATGTCGACGATTTCTCCTACAGCTCGTGGGATGCCTTCTACGAGATCGGTCTCGACGACGAGGGCCGCGCCCGCATGCGCGTGACGGAGACCCTCGTGGCCCGCTTCCCCGACGTCGACCAGAATCGCGGCATCGTCCGCGGACTCGCGACTTCATACGAAGGGGCGAGCATCGAGACGACGATCCTGTCCGTCACCGACGGCAACGGGGCGGACGTGCCCTACGAGACGGACGAGGAGGACGGGCTCCTCTACGTGCTGACGGGTAACGACGACGACTTCGTGCGGGGTCTCACCACCTACGTCATCGAGTACGAGATGCGCGACGTGATCCTCGCGACCGATCGTTCCGAGGAGTCGTCCGCTCCCCCGGCAGACGAGTTCTACTGGGACCTGCTCCCCCTCGACAGCACGCAGCCCATCGACCGGTTCCGCGCCGAGATCGTGTTCGATCCTGCGATGAGCAGCGCACTCGACGGCGCCACCCGCTGCTACACCGGCCCTCCCGGCTCGAAGGAGGAGTGCGAGCTGGAGGGTCCGACCACCGACGGCCGCGGCGCGACCTTCCGTGTCGGATCGGGGTCTCGTCCCGCCGGCGACGGGGTGACGGTGGCCATCGGTTTCGAACCGGGCACGGCCACGCAGCCGCTCGCCCGCACACCGGATCCGGTCGCCGACGTCGCACCGATCGCCGCCGCGGTCGGCGCTCTCGGACTCGCCGCCGGCAGCTGGGTGGCGGTGTCGGCCTTCGCGCGCAGACGGCGAGCCGCTACCGGCATCGTGGTCGCCCAGTACGACGTGCCGGACTCGCTGCCCCCGCTGCTCGCCGCTGCCGTCGTTCCCGGGGCAGAAGACGTGATCCCGTCCGAGATCGTGCACCTCGCCGTCCGCGGCATGCTGCGCATCGAAGAGGGGACGGAGGAAGACGAGCCGCGCGTTCGTCGTCTCGGCGAGGCACACAGCCCCGACCAGCTCGACGTCGACGCCCTCGAAGCGCTCTTCCTCGATGCGGACGCCGACGGGGTGGTCGATCTCCCCGCCGCCGACGAAGCCTTCGCAGCGCGGATGACGGCGCTCCAGCACAGAGGCACGACCGAGGCGCAGAGCCGCGGACTCACCGAGATGGCACGCAGTCGAAGTGCTGTGATCCTGCAGTGGTGTGCGATCGGCCTCGCCGTCGCCGGCTTGGCGTTCGGGATCTGGAGCGCCGCCAGCGGACGCCTGTCCGCGATCCCTGCACTCGTCGTGATCTCCATCGGGGCTTTCCTCGTGCTGCTCTCCAGCGTCTATCCGTTCTCGAAGCACACGGTGCTCACCGTCGAAGGCGCACGCACCTACGAGTATCTGCAGGGAGTGAAGGAGTTCATCCGGGTCGCCGACGCCGATCGCCTGCGCATGCTCCAGTCGTACACCGGAGCCGAACGTCGCGCCGACGGCACCGCCGATGTCATCCACGTGTACGAACGGCTTCTCCCCTACGCGATCCTGTTCGGGATGGAACGCGAGTGGGGTGATGTGCTCGAGAAGGCCTACGCGAATGCGGAGCGCGGCGCATCCTGGATCGGCGACCCGGCATCGTTCGCACTCCGGACGCAGCTCGCCTCGTTCGTGGCATCGTCGCACTCCGCCGCGACGTACTCGGCCCCCTCGGCGGGCTCTTCGTCGAGTGCCGGAGGGTCATTCGGCGGCGGGTTCTCCGGAGGCGGCGGAGGCGGCGGCTTCTCCGGCGGACGGTGAGTCCCACTGGCGCCCGCATCCGGGGTACCGCCGCGGAAGCTTCAGATCAACGGGGGCGCGTCGGAGGCTTCGCGCAGCGCTCGCTCGACGGTCGACTGCACCAACGCCGAGAGGTAGCCGCCGGGGTTCTCCACGCCGATCTCCCGTAGTCGCGCGGTCGACTGTCCGATGATCGACCGCGAGAACTCGGTGGCTGTCGCGATCGCATCGGCGTAGGCCGGGCGATCCGCCTCCGCGATCACGACGGGCTCGCACCCCATCTCCACGGCGAGGGCCTGGGCGATCGGCAGCACGGCGACCGGCGCGGTCACCGCGGCGAACCCGGCATGCAGCTGCCGAAGGTCGATCGACGTCCCTGTGAAGGTGATCGCGGGATGCACGGCGAGGGGGATCGCCCCGCGTTCGGCTGCCGGGCGCAGCACGTCGATGCCGTAGCCGGGGTCGGTGTGCAGCACGAGCTGGCCGATCTGCCAGCCGCCCACCTCGGCGATGCCCGCGACGAGCGACGGCAGCTGCTCGCTGGGTACCGCGATGATCACGAGCTCGGCGCGACGCACGACCTCCAGGGCATCGAGAACCGGCACGTCCGGCAGCACGGCCGAGGCGCGTTCGTCGTCGGATCCGCTGGTGATCCCGATCACGGCATGTCCTGCACCGCCGAGCGCCGCCCCGACGACCGGCCCTACGCGCCCTGCCCCGATGATGCCGACGCCGAGGCGTCCGTCACGCGCCATCGTCGCGCCTCGTCCGCCGGAGCAGCGGGGGTGCGGGAGGAGCTGCCGGCGGAGCAGCCGGGACGTTCGGAGGCACCTGTGGACCCTCCGGAGCGTTCTCCGCGGGTGCTGCCGGTGGAGCCGCGGGCGGTCCGACCGGCGGAAGCACCGGGGGCGCCGGCGGAGCGACCGGTACACCCGAAGGCGGTCCCGCCGGAGATGCCGGCGGAAGCACCGGAGGCGCCGGCGTGTCGACCGGCGGTGCA
>NZ_DFQP01000055.1:15163-32351 GCF_002377845.1 Microbacterium sp. UBA3486 | reverse complement strand
CTGCGGCACCGCCCACGGCTCCGCCCGCACCGCCGACGGCTCCGCCCGCTGCTCCGCCGGCTCCTCCCGCAACCCCGGCGGCCCCGCCGACCGATCCCACACAGCCTCCGGCGTGATGATCTGACGGTGTGACCTTCTGACACAGAGCCCCCGACCTCGGTCGGGGGCTCTGTGCTGTTCCGAGTGGTCGTCTATCCGCAGCGGCCGCTAACGTGGTGGCATGGTCTCGTCCCAGCGCCGTGTGGGTGCCTCCGGTCTTCTCGTGTCCGCCACCGGCCTCGGCTGCAACAACTTCGGGCGCGCGGGGACGATGACGGAGAGTCTTGCCGGCACGCGCGAGGTGATGGATGCGGCTCTCGCCAACGGCATCACCTTCTTCGACACCGCTGACATGTATGGAGCAGCAGCGGGGGCGAGCGAGCTGCTGATGGGCGAAGCGCTCGAGGGACGCCGCGACCGTGTGGTGCTGGCGACGAAGTTCGGACACGAGCGCGACATGGGTTACGCGTTCCCCGCTGCCCGGGGTTCTCGTCGCTACGTGCGTCGGGCCGTCGAGGAATCGCTGCGCCGGTTGCGCACGGACTGGATCGACCTCTATCAGCTGCATCTCCCCGATCCCGAGACGCCGATCGCGGAGACCACGGATGCCCTCGATGAACTCGTGCGCGAGGGCAAGATCCGTTACTACGGGCACTCGAACTTCGCCGGGTGGCAGATCGCCGAAGCGGAGTTCACGACGAGGGCGCGCTCGAGCGGCAGGTTCATCTCGGCTCAGAATCACTACTCCCTGCTGGCTCGGGCGGCGGAGCGGGAAGTGCTGCCGGCGGTGGAACGCTACGAACTCGGCTTCTTCCCGTATTTCCCCCTGCACAACGGCCTGCTCACGGGGAAGTTCACTCGCGACGGCGGGCCGCAGCAGAGCCGGATCATGTCGACACGGCGCCACGTGTGGGAGAGCGCACCGTGGGATGCCCTGGATGCATTCCGCGATTTCTGCGATGAGCGCGGCATCACGATGGTCCAGGCGTCGTTCGGCTGGTTGCTCTCGCACGCGGCGGTCTCCAGCGTGATCGCGGGCGCGACCTCGGTCCCGCAGGTCGAGGCGAACGCAGACGCGGGGGAGGCCTGGCGCCCCGACGCGGCCGAACTCGCCATCATCGATGATCTGTTCCCGCTGCCGGCCGATCCGGGCGCCCGGGTGTGATCGAGGTGCGCGTGACTTCTACTACGATGTGTTGTGAGTATCCTGCGACCGTCCGACCCGCCGCAGGCCCATCGGAGGCAGCACGTGGCTGAGACGAAGACGCACCGCGTCACGGTTGCGCAGCGCCCGCTGCTGCTGTCGTGGTCCGGGATCACCGATCAAGGCCGACGCCGGGAGACGAATCAGGACGCGTTCCTCGCCGACTATCCGCTGTTCATCGTCGCTGACGGAATGGGCGGTCATGCCGGCGGCGAGATCGCGAGTCAGAGCACGGTGGCCCGGTTGCAGGCCGTCGTCTCCTCGGGGAAGGTCGACGGACCATCGATCGAGAATGCGCTCGAACTGGCTGTCGGAGACATCGCGGAGCATCCCGAGACCACCGACGAGGGCACGGGGACCACGCTCACGGGAGTGTACTTCGAGACCGATGGGGATGAGCCGCACTGGACCGCACTGAACATCGGCGACTCCCGCGTGTATCTCCTTCGCGACGATCGACTGGTCCAGATCACCACCGATCACTCGGTCGTGCAGGAACTGATCACAGCGGGCAAGCTCAGCCCGGAGGAAGCTGAAGGGCACCCCTACAGCAACGTGATCACGCGTGCCGTGGGGGCGAGTGAGCTCACAGCTCCCGATTACGTCTCCATCGACGTGCGTCCCGGTGACCGATTCGTCATCTGCTCGGACGGCCTCACCAAGGAACTGACCGACTACGGGATCCAGCATTTCCTCCGGGAGCACGACGATCCGGGTGCCGCGGTGGACGCGATGCTTGCGGCAGCGTTGGAGAACGGCGGTCGCGACAACGTGACCCTCATCATCGTCCAGGTGGCGGCAGAGGACGACTCGTCCTCCCCAATCGAGAACACCGCGGAGTAACGCTCCAGCGCTGTGCACAGCCCTGTTTCACGGGCCGTGATGCGGTCCACTGGATTCCATGGAATCCCCTCCGATCGTGCTTCCCGCGGCTCCGGCAGCGTCGCCTCGCGCTCCACTGCCTTTCATGGCCGCCCTCGTGCCGGTGGCTACAGGAGTGGTGATGTGGTTGGTCACCGGCTCCCTCCTCGCGCTGTGCTTCGCGGCGTTGGGGCCGTTGATGATCGGCGCCTCACTGCTCGACGCGACACGTACGCGGCGCCGTGAACGCCGACGAACCGAACAGCATCTCGACGCGGAGTGGGTTGCAGCGGAAGCGGATCTGGTCCAGCGCCAGCAGGGCGAGCGTGAAGCCCTGTGGCAGCGGTGGCCCGACGCCGCGACCTGCATCGCACAGGCGCCCCTGCGCGGCGCTCAGGGAGTCGACGCGACGACTCCGATCGTCATCGGTGCCGGCAGCGTGACGAGTGCGGTCCGCTGCACCGGCGCGGATGACGCGCGCGGGCGGGACTTCCGTGAACGATGCCGTGTCATCGCGGACGCGCCGGTCTCCGCGCCGATCGGTGGGGGGATCTGTCTTCGAGGTGCGCGGCCTGTGACCGAGGCGGCAGCGCGCGCTCTTATCGTGCAGCTGTGTCTGCGGTTCAGCACCGGGCAGCTGTCACTGATCGGCATCGATCCGGAAGACACTGATCTCGCTGACCACGGCCTGGCGAACCTCCCCCACGCCCGCAGTGCACGGCGTGGTGCTTTCCGGATCGGGTTCGGTCCTGCGGCGGGCTTCCGGGGGGACGTGGACGCCCTGATCGTGTTGACCGCGGTGGGGGAGGATGTACCGGCGGGAATCACGACGGTCATCGACATCGTCGAACCGCGGCGGGCGACGCTGCGCACCCCGACCGGTAGCCAGGCAGTCGCTGTCGAGTGCGTGTCCCGTGCACAGGCGGAGATCGCCTCCGTGGAGCTGGCGCGTCGCGACGACGAGACGGATGCGATCCCCGACGCGGTGCTGCTCTCCGAGCTCGAGCAGACCTCGGCCGGAGGCGGGCTCGTCGCGACCATCGGCCGAGGCGAACGCGCGAACATCACGGTCGACATCGTGGGAGACGGACCGCACGCGATCGTGACGGGGATGACGGGGACCGGCAAGAGCGAGCTGCTGGTCAGCTGGGTCACTGCCATCGCCACGGCGCACGGCCCGGACGAGGTGACGTTCGTGCTCGCCGATTTCAAAGGCGGAACGGCTTTCGAACCCCTGAGCGCACTGCCTCAGGTGGCCGCCGTCATCACTGATCTCGACGATCAGGGTGCAAGACGAGGCGTCTCCAGCCTGACCGCCGAGCTGCGACGTCGAGAGAGGGTGCTGGCCGCCGCCGGGGCGCGCGACGTCAGCGGGGTGTCGATGCCCCGGCTCATCATCGTCGTCGACGAGTTCGCCGCGCTTCTGACCGAGCACCCCGAGCTCGGTGCGGTCTTCATCGATATCGCTGCGCGCGGCCGCGCCCTCGGGATGCACCTGATTCTCGGGACACAGCGTGCCGCCGGGGTGATCAGAGACGCCCTGGCAGCGAACTGCCCCCTTCGCATCAGCCTGCGCGTCGGCGACGCCGCCGACAGTCGGCTCGTGATCGGTACCGATGCTGCCTCCGCGCTCACGGGAGACGCCGGTTCCCGCGGTCTCGGCTTGCTGCGTCGACCATCCGACCAGGAACCCGTCGCGATGCGCATCGCCCTGACTGAGGCTTCCGACATTCGTGGTGTCGGTCTGCGGTGGGCGGCAGCGGGCGAGTCATCCAGCCCGTGGCTTCCCCCGCTTCCGGCCATCCTGCCGATCGCCGAACTCGTCACGGAGGCCGGAATCCTCCCCGATGCGATCGTCCTCGGTCGCGCCGATGACCCCGGTCGCCAGGCGCAGCCGCTGGAGATGCTCCGGCGCGGAGAAGAAAGGGGGCTGGTGGTGCTGGGCGCCCCCGGATTCGGTAAGACCTCGGTGCTGAGAGCGGTCGCGGCGCAATGCGATGACGCATTCTGGATGCCCGACGATCCCGAGGGCGCTTGGGACGTGCTCGCCGCATGGGTCGAGGGCGGGGAGCGTCCGCCCTCGGTCGTCCTGATCGACGACGTGGATGCGATGCTGGCGGCTCTGCCGGCCGAATACGCGCAGCAGCTCGCCCACCGCTGGGAGCGAGTGCTTCGGGCGACTCCGGACACGACCTTCGTTCTGACGGCCACCAGGGCGAGCGGGGCGTTGGGACGTGTACTCGATCTGGTGCCGCGTCGGGCGCTGTTGCGGATGCCGACGAGACTCGAGCATCTGGCGGCCGGCGGAGAGGCATCGGGGTTCGTGCGCGACCGCGTACCCGGGCGCGCCGTAATCGGAGATCGCGAGGTGCAGTTGGCGTGGGTCGACGAGGGCCGATGGGTGCCGCGAGCAGCGCAGACGCCACGGTGAACGCCGTCGTCTGCGATCACCGCTGTCGTCAGTGCCGGCACCGATACGGTCATCGCCGCTCTGCGTGACGCGCACCCCGCATGCGAGGTGGTGGTGGCAGGATCTGAGTCGACTTCGCCGGGAACACGCTGCATCGTGGTCGCCGATGCGGAGACCTGGCAGCGGAACTGGTCGCTGTGGCAGCGCATCAGATCGGCAGGCGAGGTGCTCATCCGATGTGAACACCCCGGTGAGCTCCGGCAACTGGTCGGCGCGCGGGAGCTTCCTCCGTATGCACACCCGCACGCAGGCCGGGCCTGGTCGGTCACCGGCTCCGGTGCGCCGAAACGTGTCCACCTCGCCGAGTTGTCGCCTCGATGAAGCGTTGCCGTGAGAAGCGTTGCCGTGAGGAGACGTTGTCGTGAGGAGAAGGCGCCGCGAATCGACGCTCGGCGCCGAAGAACGCCGCCTCGGGCGTCAGACTCCTGCGCCGGGGCGGATGGAGCCGACGTTCTCCCCTCCGCCGAGCACGGCGAGCGGAAGTGCGTCCGCGAGCGATGCCACGTCGGCATCGCTCAGCCCGCCCGCCCGAGCGAGAAGGGTCGCGGCAACGATCGTCGAGGCGCGAGTGGCACCGTCGAGCATCTTCAGCGCCACGGTCGTGCCGTTGGGGGCGACCATCACCATCACGCCCTCGGCGCCGTACTTGGTGAACACGCCAAGCCTCTCGGTCGCGATCGTGTCGGGGCGGCCCGGACCCTCGATCGTCCAGGGGTTCTCCCGCACGGCGCGGACCAGGGAACCGGCCACGCGGTGGAGGGCGAAGGGCGAGCGGTCGGAAGCGGTGCCGATGCGGTGGATCGCGCGCGCCAGGCCGGTCAGCGTCATCGCATGGACCGGCGCACCGCACCCGTCGATCGCGGTGTGGGCGATCTTCTCGCCGGTGAGGCGCTCGATGACGTCGCGGATGTGCTGTTGCAGTGGATGGGTCGGGTCGAGGTACCCGTCGGTCGGCCAGCCCGTCGCCACGCATGCGCGGAGCATCGCGGCGTGCTTGCCGGAGCAGTTCATGCGCACCCGGGTCGGCTCGCCGTGCTCGCGGACGAGCTCGTCTCGCGACGCCGAGTCGCTCGGCCACGTGGCCGGGCAGCGGAGGTCGTCTTCCGTCAGCCCGCCCTCGGTCAGGATGTCGCGCACCACCGAAGCGTGACGGTCGGTGCCGACGTGACTGGCCGTGGAGAGCGCGAGCTGCTCGCCTTCGAGGACGGCACCTGCGGTGATGCAGGCGATCGCCTGGAGAGGCTTGAGGCTGGATCGCGGCAGGATCAGCGCATCGGCATTTCCATGGCGGCCGACGATGTCCCCGTCGGGGGAGAGCACGACGGCCGCGCCGGCGTGGCGGGATTCGACGAATCCGCTCCGCTCGACGACGGCGAGTTCCACGGAATCCTGAACGGTGAGAGTCTCCAGCACCCGTCAACTCTAGCCCGGGGCGTGCGGCGTCTCGCGTCGTGTCGGAGGAGCCTGACAGACTGAACAGATGGCAGAGACGACCACGCGCACGCTCGGCGAACACCGCTACGCGCTCACTTCGACGTGGACCGGCAACATCGGCACCGGGACGACCGGATACCGGGACTACCGGCGAGACGTGACGATCGAGGTCGAGGGGAAGCCCGATCTCCTCGCCTCGGCAGACAAGCCGTTCCGAGGCGATCCCTCACGATGGAATCCGGAGGACCTGCTGCTCGCCTCCCTCTCCGAGTGCCACCTGCTGTCATACCTGCACGCGTGTGTGACCGCGGGCGTCGTCGTGGTGTCCTACCGCGACCGGGCAAGCGGGACGATGCGCGAAGACGGTACGGGGGGCGGATCGTTCGTCGAGGTGATGCTGCGGCCCGAGGTCGTCGTCGCCGAGGCCTCGATGATCGACGCAGCAGAGCGCGCCCACGCCCAGGCGAACGAGTGGTGCTTCATCGCGAACTCGATGAACTTCCCCGTACGCCACCAGGCGACGGTCACAGCCCTCGCCTGATTGGGGCTCACAGGCCTCAGCGACGCTCGTGCGGGAGTGCCTGCTTGATCTTCTCGATGGCACCTTGCGCCGGTGCCTCGTTGTACGCGCCGGCGAGCTCCTGGCCGGAGAGACCGTGGATCGCCGCCATGATCTGATCGGTGGCGAGACGACGTGCCCGCCCACTGGTCGCGGGCCCGTGCGGCGAGAGGTCGAGCGGCTCGCCGAAACGCACGGTGATGCGCTCCTTGAGGGTGGGGACCTTCGCTCCCACCGGCATCACCTTGTCCGTGCCGATGAGGCCGACCGGCACCACAGGGGCGCCCGTCTGCAGAGCGAGGAACGCGACGCCCGTGCGGCCTTTGTAGAGGCGGCCGTCGGTCGAGCGGGTCCCCTCCGGATATAGGGCGACGGCGAGACCTTCATCGAGGAGCTGGCGTTGCAGGTCGAGCGCGTCCAGCGCGGCTTGTCCGGCACCGCGTCGCACCGGGATCGCGCCGATCGATTCGAAGAAGGTCTTGCTCATCCAGCCTTTGAATCCGGTGCCTTCGAAGTACGTCGACTTCGCGAGGAAGTGGACGGGACGAGGGGCCGCGACCGGGATCGCGATCGAGTCGATGAATGACAGATGGTTGCTCGCGAAGATGACGGGACCGGTCAGCGGCACGTTGTCGCGCCCCTCGATCCGAGGGCGGTACACCAGACGGGCGAGTGGCGTGATGAGGCCGCGGCCGAGCGTGTAGGCGAACCCGGCGTGGCGAGGCTTCGCAGTCTCCTCTGACGAGGATTCCTCTTCTGACGAGGATTCGGGCTCGACGGACTGCTCAGAGGTCATCAGAGCAGATTACTCCCGGATCCATGCCGGGGTGGGAATGAAGAGTTGCGCCGCGCCTCCCAGCGCGAGCAAAGGGGTATGGGGCAGGATGGAGTTTCCTGCCCGCGATCCCGAGGTCTCACTGTGCGCAAGCGTCCGCTCATCGTTCTGTCCACCGTCGCCGCGGCGACCCTGCTGCTGGCCGGTTGTGCCGGTGGTGGAGCCCCGGAGAGCTCCGGCACCCCGTCGCCCTCCGCATCGAGCACGTGCCAGCTGGATGCGAAGTCCGGGGATACCTCGGACGCGGTCGTCGTGGAGGGGGAAGGGGCAGACACCACCGTGACGGTTCCGGCCGATGCGCCGTTCGCCGGCGTCGAGAGGACCGTCATCTCCGAGGGAGATGGAGACGACGTCGTGGTCAATGACCTGGTGTCCGTCGAGTACCAGATCGTCGACGCGACCAACAATCAGGTGCTCGACTCGTCGGCTCGTGGTGAAGGCGGTGTGCTGCCCGTGCTCCTCGACACCAACCAGTCCTCGCTCTTCGTCGCGGCGCTCGAGTGCAAGCCGGTCGGCTCGCGCATCGTGCTGACTCTTCCCGGAAAGGTCCTCGGTGAGGGCGCCAACAACGTGGTCGTCTACGCCGAGGCCGTCGAGCAGCTCCCTGAAGTGGCGACGGGAACGCCGGTCGATCCGACTCCGGGCATGCCCACCGTCAAGCTCGACGACAAGGGCGCTCCGACCGTGACGATCCCGGACGGTGACGCGCCGACGGAGACCCAGGTCGCCGTCCTCAAGCAGGGTGACGGCGCGACGGTCGCCTCCGGTGACCTCGTGGTCGTGCAGTACCTGGGCGTCAAGTGGTCCGACGGCAAGGAGTTCGACTCCAGCTGGAGCCGCGACGCCGCGCCCGCGCAGTTCCAGACCACCGGCGTGGTCGCGGGCTTCCAGAAGGCTCTCGAAGGTCAGAAGGTCGGCTCACAGGTCATCGTCGTGATGCCGCCCTCCGACGGATACGGTGCGAGCGAGGGACACGAGCTCCAGAAGGAGAGCCTCGTGTTCGTCGTGGACATCCTGGCGACGACACCGGTCCAACCGCAGCAGTAACCACGGGGGAGCCGTGGGCGTGACCTAGGCTGGCGGTATGCGTCGCGTCATCGTCCTCGGCTCCACCGGTTCCATCGGCACCCAGGCACTGGATGTGATCCGTGCCAACCCTCGCCGATTCGAGCTGGTAGGTCTCGCTGCCGGGTCCAACGCCGAGATGTTGGAAGCGCAGGCCGCACAGTTCCAGGTCGAGTCGACCGCTCTCGGCGCGCTCGAGGCCGAGCAGCTGGTCCGTGACGTCGAGGCGGACGTGGTGCTCAACGCCATCACCGGCTCGATCGGACTGGGCTCGACGCTCGCGGCGCTGAAGGCGGGACGCACGCTCGCTCTCGCGAACAAGGAGTCCCTCATCGTCGGCGGCGACCTGGTCCTCGCCGCCGCCGCTCCCGGTCAGATCGTCCCGGTCGATTCCGAGCACTCGGCTCTCGCGCAAGCGCTCCTCGCCGGTACTCATGCCGAGGTGCGCCGCCTCGTGGTGACGGCCTCGGGCGGGCCGTTCCGCGGTCGCAGCCGCGCGGAGCTGACCGAGGTCACTCCGTCCGAGGCTCTCGCGCACCCGACATGGGACATGGGACGAATGGTCACGACCAACTCCGCGAGCCTTGTCAACAAGGGACTCGAGGTGATCGAAGCGCACCTGCTGTTCGACGTCGCCTACGACGACATCGAGGTGGTGGTGCACCCGCAGTCCATCGTGCACTCGATGGTCGAGTTCATCGACGGTTCCACGATCGCACAGGCCTCCCCGCCCGACATGCGTCTGCCGATCTCCCTGGGTCTGGACTGGCCGCACCGCGTCGGTGGCGTCGGACGGCCCCTCGACTGGTCATCCGCCACCTCCTGGACGTTCGAGCCGCTCGACGCCGCGGCGTTCCCCTCCGTCGCACTCGCGAAGGCGGTGGGCCGCGCCGGCGGCACGTTCCCTGCTGTCTACAACGCCGCGAACGAACAAGCGGTCGACGCGTTCCACGAGGGACGGCTCTCGTTCCTCGGCATCGTGGACACGATCGCTCGGGTCGTCGACGCGCACGATGCGCCGGACGTCCTCACCGTCGAGACGCTCGCCGAGGCCGAGGCATGGGCGCGCTCGACGGCCGATCGGATGATCGCGGCGCTCTGATCGGGGACCAGGGCGGAGTCGCCCTGGTCGAGCAGGTCAACCCTCGTCGGGGTACGGGACCGGCCAACGCGAATCGGGTACGGGCCAGCCGGCGTCGCGCAGCGCGCGGCGAGCGAGCTCGCGTGCCGAATACGGTGTGCGGACGCCGCGGATGTCGCGATAGTCCTGGTGCCCGGGGCCGGCCCACAGGATGGCGTCGCCGTCGCCGACCAGGCCGACCGCGGTGATGATGGCGTTCTCGGGCGGTGAGGCCTCGTGGATCTCGGCATCCGGTCGTGCCGTGCGGGCGCCCTCGATGAGAGTCGCCCGAATGGACGCGGGGTCCTCGAAGCGGGGGTGGTGATCGGTGACGACGAGGATGTCACTGCCTTCGACCGCCGTGCGCGCCATGTCGAAGCGCTTGCTCGCGTCGCGGTCGCCGTCGGCGCCGAAGAGCATCAGCACCTTGCCCGGTGTCACACGCCGGACGGCGGCGAGGGTCTTCTCGAATGCGTCGGGTGAGTGTCCGAAGTCGACGAAGACGGCAGGCCCGCGATCGCCGGAGACCAGCTGGGTGCGACCGGGCAGGTAGGCGCGGATCCCCCCGTCACGGGTGAGCGCATCGACGATGCGATCCCAGGCGTAGCCGCCCTCGAGGAGCATCACGATCGCCAGAGCCGCGTTGGCCGCCATGTGCGGTCCGATCACCGGGACCGTCGTGGTGAGGGACCCGGCGGGGCCGGTCATCGTGAAGGTCGTACCGGCGGCGCGCTCCTCGTCGATGACGACCACCCAGTCCGCGTCGGTCGCGGCGTCGGGATCGGCGGCGATCGACGGAGTGCCGACAGTGACGACCGGGATCTCGGCCCGGTCGACGACGACCGCACCGGACGGGGAATCCAGGCAGATGACCCCGCGCTGGGCGCGGTCGGGCCGGAAGAGGGGCAGCTTCGCTTCGAAGTACTCCTCCATGTCGGCATAGTCGTCGAGGTGATCGTGGCTCAGGTTCGTGAATCCGGCGACGTCGAACAGGATGCCGTCGACGCGGTGACGTGACAGCGCCTGTGCGCTGACCTCGACCGCGACGGCTTCGACCCGGCGCTCCCGCATCAGCGCCAGGAGCGCGTGCATCTCGGAGGCTTCGGGGGTGGTCAGGCGCGAGACGATGACCTCGCCCGCGATGTGACGTTCTGCGGTGGAGGAGAGGCCGGTGACCACGCCGATCTGATCGAGGATCCCCTCGAGCAGGTGGGAGACGCTGGTCTTGCCGTTGGTGCCCGTCGTCGCGAACAGCAGGGGGAGCGGGTCACCGGCGCCGGTGCCGTAGACCCACGCGCTGAGATCACCGAGCACGGCGCGAGGGTCGTCGACCACGAGGATCGGAAGCCCCGCGGCTTCGGCGATCTCCGCGCCAGCGTCGTCGGTGATGACGGCGACGGCACCCTTCGCAGCGGCGGTGGCGGCGAAGTCCGCGCCATGCCGGTTGACGCCGCGGATCGCGACGAATGCCTCGCCGGGACGCAGGTCTGCCGTCGCGAGGGTGATGCCGGAGAGGGTGATCCCGTCGACATCGCCGCGGACGGTGCGGGCGAAACGGGAAGCGAGTTCGGACAGCTCACGCCGGGGCGGGTTCGCGGGGCGGAGCACGGGAGGCAGGCTCGGTTGTTGTTCAATCGACATGGCGCATCCATGATCTCACGACCGTGGTGGGAACCCTTCGCCGAGTTCCCCCTCGCGCGCCGCGTTGCGGGGCACGAGGGGGAGCTCGCGTCGTCAGGCTCGGCGTCGGTAGGCGAGGATCGCGACGACCAGGGCGGCGAAACCGGCGAGAAGCCCACCCGCCCCGAGCGCCACACCCAGGGGATCGGCGACCGTGGTCGGAGCCGTGCTCGCGACCGCGGTTTCGGATTCGGTGTGCTCGCCGTGCCCGTCGGCGGCAGCGGCCGTGACGGAGACGACCGGAGCCGGCGCGTCGAGGCTGTGCGGATCCTCGCCGTTCTCGGCGATCTGCGTCCATTCGGTCGAGCCCTCGACGCACTGTTGGACCACGGGGAACGTCAGAGTGTCGGGGGTGCTCGCGTCCAGACCGACCCCCATGCTCACCGCGCCGCGAAGGTCGGTGGGCACCGGGGCGACCGCCGTATAGGTCACGGCGCTGACGAGACCGTCGTCGCCGCGCTCGACCTGGATGTCCCAGTCGGAATCCATCGTCGGCGAGACGGATGCGAGCCCCTCGGGCATCGTGATGCGCAGCGCGGTGGTGGGGGAGTTCTCGCAGCCGTGGGAGAACGAGAACGTGAGCACGCCGTGGTCTCCCGCAGCGATCTCGTCGGGGCTGACGCCCACATGGGCACCTGCCATCGTGGGAACGGCCAGGGCGAGTGCGGCTCCGCCGAGGATACCGAGCGCGGCGCGTCGCAGAGTGAGCGAGCGCCGAGCGGTGGAGCGCAGGGTGGTGGGGCGCGGAGTGCGGGTACGGATGTTGCGGGACATGAGAGTTCTCCTGGTGCTCGAAGTGCGGGCGCGCCACGGTGGCGCATCTCCGCGAGAAAGGGACGCTGCCGTGTCGGAGCAGCGGATTCGAGTGCGACGGATCAGTCGCGCAGGAGAGCGGGAGGCCCGCGCCTCGGCACAGCGGCCGAGATGGCGACGGCGAAGCTGGCGATGGTGGTCGACCGCAGCCGCGGCGGCCGGCGATGCATGGCCGGTGCCCCGGCGGACGCGCGCCGGAAGAGGGCATCCACCCAGCGGGCGACGACCCGAACGACCGCTTCTCCGTGCCACACGAGAAACGTCGTGAGCACGGCTGCGACGACGTGCGCGAACAGCATCAACGTTCCAGGGGCTGCTGTGGGCGCCGTGGAAGAGAGGGCGCTCAGATCGAGATGATGGGCGTGGCCGCCGCCTGCGATCGGAGCGGTACCGGTGGGCGAGCCCAGCAGTTGGAACACGACGTGGAAAGCGGCCTGTCCGAGGAACACGGCGATGGCGACACGACCGCGCGACTCACGGATGCCCACCAGGAGCGCCGACAGAGGGGTGAGCAGGGTCGCGACCGCCAGGATCAGCAGCATGTGCGGGACCGCTCCGCCGCCGAGGGTGTGCGAGAGGGCTGCGAGCAACGTCGCCACCGAGGAGACGGCGGCAGCGCGCACGAGTCGCAGCTGCCGGGCATTCACAGTCTCAGCCTAGCCGCGCGGGGTGCCGGGCGGATTCCTAGCTGTGGGCACTAACGTTGGCACGTGGAATTCCTGCTCTATCTGGCCGGCATCCTCTTCATGCTGATCGGCCTCGGGCTCTCGATCGGCCTGCATGAGGTGGGCCATCTCGTCCCCGCGAAGCTCTTCGGCGTGCGCGTCGGTCAGTACATGATCGGCTTCGGGCCGCGGCTGTGGTCCCGGCGCATCGGCGAGACCGAGTACGGGTTCAAGCTGCTCCCTCTGGGGGGCTTCATCTCGATGTCGGGCATGTACCCGGCGTCGAAGAACTCGGGTCCGGCGTCCGGCATGTTCCGCTCGTTGATCCAGGACGCGCGCAGCGCCAACGACGAGACCATCGCCGAGGGTGCCGAGGATCGCGTCTTCTATCGTCTTCCCGTGTGGAAGCGCGTCGTCATCATGCTCGGCGGGCCGGTGATGAACCTTCTCCTCGCGACCGTGATCTTCACCGTGCTGCTGTCGGGCATCGGCCTGCAGCAGGGAACGACGACGATCGCGTCCGTCACGGAGTGCGTGGTTCCGGCCGGTTCGACGGCGACCGAGTGCACACCCGATGATCCGGCCTCACCCGCCGCGGAAGCCGGGATCAAGCCGGGCGATGTGCTCCTGTCCATCGGCGGACAGCCCGTGTCGACGTTCGCCGAGGCGACGGCGATCGTGCAGGCCGCGCCAGGCGAAACGCTGGACATGGTCGTGAGCCGCGACGGGGCGGAGCAGTCGCTGAGCATCACGCCGATCGCCGCGGAACGCTCGATCACGGATGCCAGCGGCCAGCCCGTCCTCGATGAGGCCGGAAAGCCTGTCGTGAAGGAGGTCGGCTACGTCGGCATGGGCGCCCAGATGGGCTACGTGCAGCAGCCCCTCACCGCCGGCCCCGAGATGGCGGCGGACAGCACGGCGCGTGTCGCATCCTTGATCGTCACGCTCCCCGTGCGTCTATGGGACGTCGGCGTCTCACTCGTCACCGGCGGAGAACGCGACCCGAACGGACCGCTGAGCGTCGTCGGCGTCGGACGCCTCGCAGGAGAGGCGGCCGCTACCGATGCGCCGATCCTCAACCGGTTCGCGTTCCTGCTCGGTCTGCTGGGGTCGCTGAACATCGCGCTGTTCGTGTTCAATCTCATCCCGCTGCTCCCGCTCGACGGCGGTCACATCGTCGTGGCACTGTGGGACGGCATCAAGCGCGCGTGGGCCAAGCTCTTCCGCCGGCCCCCTCCGGCGCCCGTCGACGCGACCAAGCTCGTGCCGCTGACGGTGGTCGTCGCTGTGCTCCTGATCGGGATGGGAGCGCTGCTCCTGGTCGCCGACCTGTTCAACCCGGTCAACCTTCTCGGCTGAGTTCGCAGGCCTCGCCGGACCGCGCGGGAGGCGAACGCGAGCAGGGATTCCTGCTCAGGCCAGCGCGTGGGAGACGAGACGTTCGAGCGTGCGGATCCCGTCGCGGGACAGGATCGACTCCAGGTGTCCCTGCACCGAAGCGAAGTGGTCTCCGCGGAGCGCGTACACGTCTCCCGAGTCGGGGTCCGCCGAGACGTCGGCGGCGCCGACGACCGTCGTGCCCGGTGCGACCCGCGCGGTGAAGGTGTTGTAGAAGCCGATCGATGCGGTCTCCCCGAAGACCGGGACGGGCTTCTGCAGGCCCTGGTGCGGGGCATCGAGCGGAGTCAGGGCGATGCCGAGCTTGTCGGCGAGGATCTGGTGGCTGAGGCACACCGCGAGCAGCGGCGCGTCGGAGTCCAGTCGGCGGGCGACGACATCGCGCATCCTCGCGATGCGGGCGTTCCGCGTATCCCGAGGGTCGCCGGGGCCCGGGCCGGCGACGACCAGATCGGCGGCGTCCAGGTCCGCGTCCCGCACGTCGGCCCAGGGAGCGATCGTGACGGCGAGCCCGAGATGACGCAGCTGGTGGGCCAGCATCGTCGTGAACCGGTCCTCCGCGTCCACGACGAGAGCGGAGCGGCCGGTGAACGGACCGGTGAAGTCCTCGCCCTGCGGGTTGAGCCAGAACTCGGCCAGGCGGGCGTTGCGCGATGACAGCAGCTCGGCGACGGTCGGGTCGTCGGCGAGAGCACGCGCGTCGGCGTCGCTACGTGCCTCTGCCACCCGGTCGCGGTCGATCGCGCCGATGGCGCCCAGGACGCCGGCGGCCTTCCCGTGGGTCTCGGAGACCTCGCCCATCGGATCGGAGTGTCGAACCAGCGTCGCGCCGACCGGAACGCTGAGGGTGCCGTCCTGGAGGTAGACGGTCCGGATGAGGATCGGCGCATCCAGGTCGTGCCCGCCGTCCGCATTCGGGGTGAACAGCGCGGCGACACCGGAGTAGTAGCCGCGGGGCTTCTGCTCGTGACGGCGGATCACCGCGCAGGCGTTCTGCATGGGCGAACCTGTCACCGTCGGCGCGAACATCGTCTCGCGCAGGATGTCGCGGGGATCGAGGGCGCTGCGACCACGGAGCATGTACTCGGTGTGCGTGAGTCGCGACATCTCCTTGAGGTGCGGGCCGGTGATGCGGCCGCCGTCGGAGCAGACGGCGCTCATCATCTTGAGTTCCTCGTCGACGACCATGAAGAGTTCCTCGGTCTCCTTGGTCGAGGCGAGGAAGTCGACCAGCGTCTCCTTCGTCGCCCCTCCCGCCGGATGACGGAAGGTCCCGGAGATCGGGTTCATCGTGACGACGCCCTCGCGGGCGACCACATGCGCCTCGGGGCTGGCCCCCACGGCGATGTGCCCAGGAGTGACGACAGCGAACGTCCAGTAGGCGCCGCGCTCGTGCGTGAGGAGAGCACGGAACCACGTGAGTGCCGCGGTGCGGTCCTCGACGTCGATGGTCGCGGTGAAGTCTCGACGGATGACGAAGTTCGCGCCCTCGCCGCGTCCGATCTCGTCGGCGATGACCGTCTCGACGATGGCCGCGTAGTCCGCGTCGGCGATCTCGAAGCCGTCGTCGTGGAGGGGGACGGGCGTGATCGGGAGCGCGGGCAGAAGCTCGGCTGTCGGGAGGTGCAGGTGCTCGTCGACGATCACGCAGCGCAGCGGCGCCCCGTCGTCCTGGGCGACGAAGCCGCGTTCGCGCACCTGGCGATAGGGCACCATGGCGAACACCTCGCGCGGGGTGCCGTCGACCGAGAGGGGGATGTCGGCGAGCAGCTCGACGTCGACGACGTCCCCGCTGAGCAGTTCGACGGTGTCGGCGCCGTCGCGTGCGATGAGCACGAAGGATGCCGTGGGATCGGCGCTGAGCTCGGCGAGTCGTGAGAGGGTCATCGATGTCTCCTGTGCAGTGCTCCGGCTCGGCGCAACGAAAAGACCGCCCCGGAGGCGGTCTGAATTCGTGGGAACGCGAACACACCGCCTAGAAGGCGGGCCACCAGGTGAAGTTCGCGAGCATGGGGCCGAAACTACCACATCGCGAGCGAAGGCCACGGCGCGATGACATCACCAGATGCTGCCGCCGGCCTCCGTCGACTCGGCGTCGAGGGCGTGATCCACGATGAGGCGCAGGGAGCGCGCCAGCTGCGCGTCGGCGAGGTGCGGCGCGCCTGCAGGGGCCGTGGTCGTCGACCACGGAAGGTGCACGAATCCGGCACGCGCATCCGGCCGGACCGCACCCACTGCCGTGTACAGCACGTGGTTGCACACGTAGGTTCCTGCAGAGAGCGACAGCTGCGCCGGCAGCCCTTCCGCGGTCAGAACCTGGAGCAGACGCTTCACGGGAAGCGTCGAGAACCGCGCGGCGGGACCGCCGGCCTCGCTGGGAGCATCGACGGGCTGCTCGCCGTCGTTGTCGGGGATGCGGGCGTCGATCAGGTTGACACCGATGCGCTCGATCGCGACCCTGCTGCTCCCGCCGGCGAGCCCGGTGGCGATGACGACATCGGGGGAGTGCTCGCCGATCAGGGTCCGGAGCCGGTGAGCGGACGCCTCGAACGCGACCGGAAGCGTGGCCACCATGAGCTCGTGCGGACCGTCGTATGCGGCCGCGACCGCGTTCACGGCATCGGCAGACGGATTGCGGTCCGCCCCGTCGAAAGGGTCGAAACCGGTCAGGAGGACGACGGTCATGCCTCCAGCGTAGGTGCGTCTGTTCAGCCCACTTGCATCCTGGCGGCGTAGGCTTGGGGCGTGCCAGCAGTGAACCTCGGAATGCCGAAGATCCCCGAAGTCCTCGCCCCGCGCCGCAAGTCCCGGCAGATCAGGGTGGGCAAGGTGCTCGTGGGCGGTGACGCTCCGGTCAGCGTGCAGTCGATGACGACCACCAAGACGACCGACATCAACGGGACGCTGCAGCAGATCGCCGAGCTCACGGCTTCGGGATGCGAGATCGTCCGCGTCGCGGTGCCGCATCAGGACGATGCAGATGCATTGAAGATCATCGCGATGAAGAGCCAGATCCCCGTGATCGCCGACATCCACTTCCAGCCG
>NZ_DFQP01000055.1:0-15023 GCF_002377845.1 Microbacterium sp. UBA3486 | reverse complement strand
TGGTCGAGAGCGCCGTGTGGGAGGCGTCGCTGTTCGAGGAGCACGACTTCCACGACTTCAAGATCTCCGTCAAGCACAACGACCCCATCGTCATGGTCAAGGCGTATCGGCAGCTGGCCGAGCGGGGCGACTGGCCCCTTCACCTCGGTGTGACCGAGGCGGGCCCGGCGTTCCAGGGAACGATCAAGAGCGCCACCGCGTTCGGAATCCTCCTCGGCGAGGGCATCGGCGACACGATCCGCGTGTCGCTCTCGGCGCCGCCCGCAGAAGAGGTCAAGGTCGGACACCAGATCCTTCAGTCCCTCAACCTGCGCGAGCGCAAGCTCGAGATCGTCTCCTGCCCCTCGTGCGGACGCGCTCAGGTCGACGTCTACACCCTGGCCGAGAATGTGACGGAGGGGCTCAAGGACATGACCGTTCCGCTGCGCGTCGCCGTGATGGGCTGCGTCGTCAATGGCCCGGGCGAAGCGCGAGAGGCCGACCTCGGCGTGGCTTCGGGCAACGGCAAGGGGCAGATCTTCGTGAAGGGCGAGGTCATCAAGACCGTGCCGGAGGCCGACATCGTCGCCACCCTGATCGAAGAGGCCAACCGGATCGCCGCTGAGATGGGACCTGAGGCCCCGCTCGGCACGGCCCAGGTCGTCACGGCCTGAGCTCGGAGGAGCGCGTGATGTCGGATGTCACCCTGCCCACGCCTGTCCAGGTGATGGTCGATGCGATCAACGCGGCGGATACCGATGCGTTCGTCGATGCCTTCACCCCGGACGGGCATGTCAGCGATTGGGGCACGGTCAAGGCCGGCCCTGATGGGGTGCGCGAATGGGCAGGCAGCGACGCGATCGGCGCCGGAGCGCGGATGACCGTGCTCTCCGCCGAGACCGACGGCGACACGACCCGCATCCGCTTCGGATGGGCGAGCCGGGTCTTCAACGGAGAATCCGACGGCATCTTCGTCGTCGAGGGCGACAAGCTCGCCAGCTTCACCATCCCGCCGTCCCACTGACCTTTCGTACCGGGGTCCGCCCCGCTCTCACGACGGCCCGACGGCCGCGAACACCGTCGAGATCACCGACGAATCCGAGGAGAACCATGTCGACGCCCACCACTGTGACCTTCTCGGACGGGACCATCGCCGGAGACGGCATCGTCACACGTGTAGAGAGCTTCGCCGACGGAGCGGTCGTCGTCGTCGACACGACGCCCTTCCATCCGGTCGACCACACCTGGCCGGATCAGCCGGGCGACAGCGGAACCATCACGGCCGCCGGCGTCACGGTCGCGGTGACCGAGGCTCTCATGGCCGCGATCTCCGACGAGGGCGAGTTCGCCGTGGGCCGCGAGATCCCGGTCAAGCGCGGCGCGGAGGGCTGGACGTGGCTGGTCGGGCATCGCATCGAGGGTGCCGTGCCAGCATCACTCGTTGAGGGAGCACCGGTGGCGCTCGCGGTCGACGGTGCCCGTCGCGCGGGACTCAGCCGCGGCCACACGGCATGTCATGTCGCTTCACTGGCGCTTGATCTGGCCCTCGTCGATCTCTGGCGGAAGGACCCGGGGGAGGACGCTCTCGGGAACCCTGACTTCGAGGGTCGCGCCAACCAGTCCAGTCGTATCCACGAGGACGGGGCCGTCGACGAATACCGGCTCGGCAAGAGTCTGCGCAGGGCAGGCTTCGACACCGAGACGTTCGCTGCGACCCTCGCCGACCGCGAGGCGCGGGTGAACGACCGACTGGCCGCTTGGATCGCCTCGGGTGCTTCCAGCAGCATCGAGACCGAGGGTCCGACGATCGTCGACCGGCGTCGCTGGCACTGCTCTCTCCCGGAGGGCGAAGCCGTGATCCTCTGCGGGGGAACCCATGCTGACTCCCTCGCCGCGTTCGGATCGATCACGGTGTCACTCGATCTCAGCGATCCCCAGCTCCTCGTCATGACGACCACGGCTGTCCCCGCCCCCTGACCTCAGCGCACGAACCCGGCCTGCAGCCGTCCGCCCGCTCGATCGAGCTCCTCCTCGACGCGATCCGCGAAGGCTGCGAAGTCTCCGGTGAGCAGTGGCGCACTCAGCCGCTCGGTGCGCTCCTCGCTCAGAGCGCGCAATCGACGGGGGAGCCACTTCCCGGTGGCGATCCAGCGGCGGTCGCCTAGCAGCATCAGCTCCGCGATCCGCTCGAAAAGCACGTCGGCGACCACGCGTCGCTCGAGCTCGTCCGTCGCGTCCCGCAGATCGTCGAGAAGGTCGGTGATCATGTAGCGCCGGAACCGGGACTCTGCGGCGCCGAGCGACGGTCCGGCAGTGAGGATCTCGCTCCATCGGGCTCTGAACTCGTCGAACGACCGGTTCCGCCGGATCGGCTGTCCCTCCACGAGCATATGCACGATGACCGGCCGATACTGGCCGATCCCGCGGTGCGCCCAATCGTCGAAGCCATCGGGTGTGTACGCGAACACTTCGATGAGCTCTCCTTCGAATTCGTGCGTCGCGGCTTTGCCGGACTGCGACGAGTCGTCGAAGAGCGCGTCGCCGATGAGCAGAAGATCGATGTCGCTGCTCGCGGTTCGTTCGCCGCGTGCCGTGCTCCCGGCGACGATCGCGATCTCGGCGCGCGGGTAGGCGGAGGCGATGAACCGTTCGATGAGGTCGGCGTGCTGCATCTCGTCAGGCTAGCTGTCGACGGACTGATCAGATCGCGAACTCGACCTCGCCCTTCGCGATGTCCGCACGCACGATGCGGAGTCGCACGACATCACCCGGCTGAGCACCCGGCGGCAGCGGTGCGGTCGCTGTCACGGCGGGATCGGCGATCTGCACGGCTGCGCGTTCACCGCGCAGCTCGATCACGGTCGCCTCGATCGTCGTGCCGACCAGGGGCGTGAGCAGCGCGGCCTCGACACTGTTGATCGTCGCCGCGTTGAGGCGCGATGCACGCTGGCCGGATTCCTGCATGAGGGCGGGGAGCTCGCCGAGCGATGCGCGCGCCCATTCGGGGGCGGGCTCGCCGTTCGCGGCGGCGAGGCAGATCGCCAGTGCCCACCGGTCGACGAGTCGGCGCAGGGGAGCGGTCGCGTGGGCATAGGGCGCGGCGATGGCGGCCTGCACGGCGGTGTCCGGCGCTTCGCCGTCGAACACCAGGTACCCGGCTCCGCGGAACAGCGACGACGCGGCCTCCAGCACGGGAAGGGTCATCGGGTCGGCGCGGTCGAGCCCGCGAAGGTAGTCGCCGTATGCACCGGCCGTCCACGGGCGCCCGAGGGCCTCGGTCTGATGCCGGAAGGTCTCGAAAGCGGCCGCATCCGGCTCCGGCATCGTCCGGAGGATGCCGACTCCGGCGTCGAGCATGAGGGAAGCTGCAGCCATCCCTGTCATGAGCGAGAGCTGGGCGTTCCACTCCTCCACGGGAAGTGGGCGGCGACGTTCGATCGCATAGGTGCCGTCCTCTGCACGTACGACTTCTTCGTCCGCCAGATTCAGGCTCGCTCCTCCTCGCAGGCGCTCCTGCTCCATGCGCAAGGCTCCGATCTCCGGGAGCAGTGCCGCCGGGCCGTCCTCGCCGCGGTCGATCGCCAGCTGCGTCGTCGCGTAGTCGAGCTGTGCGCGCGAGCGGATCAGCGCGCGTTCCAGACGGAAGTCGGAGACGACACCGCTGGAGTCGAGGGCGAAGGTCCACACCAGCGCCGGTCGGTCGACGTCGGCGAGCAGCGAGGCTCGATCTTCGCTCAGCACACGCGGATGCAGCGGGATCGAACCATCCGCGGCATACAGTGTCTGTCCGCGACGCCGTGCCTCGGCATCCACCGCACCGCCCGGTGCGACGAACCCGGGGACGTCGGCGATCGCGTAGCGAACGGTGTATCCGGTCCCCGCGCGCTCGAGGTGGAAGGCCTGATCGAGGTCGCGAGACCCTTCTGGGTCCAGCGTTGCGAAGGGGACGTCGCGAAGGTCGATCTGTGGCACGGGGGCGGTGGATGCCTCGGCCTCGGCGAGGACCTCGTCGGGGAAGTCGAGGGGAGCATCGACAGATTCCCGCAGCCCGGCGAGTGCCGAGGCCAGTTCGGTCTGCGCAGCGGACGGGGCGACGTGTGATCGGCGCTGGGGCATGGCTCCACCCTAGGCGCGGCGATCAGGCGGAGCGGGAAACGAACCGGCCCGGCAGACGTCATCCCGCGTTAGCGTGGAGTCATGACCACTGCAGCCAAGGCCCAGACCCTTGTCGGACTCTATGACGCACCGGAGATCCTCCGCGTCGTGAACGTGTGGGACGTCGTGTCCGCACGGGCGGTCGCCGCCCTCCCCGAGACGCAGGCGATCGCCACGGCCGGACACGGCATCGCCGCCTCGTTCGGCTACGACGACGGCGCCACCCCGCGCGAGATCATGATCGACATGGTGGGTCGCATCGCGGCCTCCGTCCATGTGCCCGTGACCGCCGACCTCGACGACGGATACGGCGACGCGGGGGAGACCACTCGTCTCGCGATCGGTGTCGGCGTCGTCGGGGCGAACGTCGAAGACCGTCTCAAGCCACTCGACGAGTCCGTCGCGTCGGTCGAGGCGATCGTGAAGGCGGCGGAGGCCGAGGGAGTGCCGTTCGCCCTCAACGCCCGGACCGACGCCTTCGTCCGCGCCGGCGGTCGGCCCGTCCAGGAGAGCATCGCCGACGCCATCCAGCGTGGACGCGCGTACCTCGATGCCGGTGCGACCGCGGTGTTCGTGCCCGGCATCCTCGACATGAACGTCACGCGTCAGCTCGTCGAGGGCATCGGCGAGCGCAAAATCAGCGTCATCGGGATCCCGGGCGCCCTCGCCGCCTCGGAGTACGAGAAGCTCGGCGTCGCGCGCATCTCCTACGGTCCGCTCCCGCAGCGGGTCGCGCTGACGGCGCTGCAGGAGCTGGCGGCCGACCTGTACGCGGGCGGCGTCGTGCCCGCGAACCTCCCGGCGCTCAACTGACGTCGTCGAAGACGAGTGACCGCGGCTCACTAGACTTGCTCCGTGGTCACTCGTCTTTCGAACTTCTTTCTCCGCACGCTCCGTGAAGACCCTGCAGGCGCAGAGGTCGCCAGCCACCGGCTGCTGATCCGGGCCGGATACATCCGCCCGCAGGCCGCCGGCATCTTCGCGTGGCTGCCACTGGGGCTCCGCGTCAAGTCGAAGATCGAGACCGTCGTCCGCGAGGAGATGGCCGCCGCCGGTGCGCAGGAGGTGCATTTCCCCGCCCTCATGCCCCGTGAGTCCTACGAAGCCACCGGCCGCTGGGACGAGTACGGCGACCTGCTCTTCCGTCTGCAGGATCGCAAGGGTGGCGACTACCTTCTCGCGCCCACGCACGAAGAGGCCTTCACTCTGCTGGTGAAGGACCTGTACTCCTCGTACAAGGACCTGCCGCTCACGATCTACCAGATCCAGGACAAGTACCGCGACGAGGCGCGCCCGCGGGCTGGCCTGCTCCGTGGTCGCGAGTTCACGATGAAGGACGCGTATTCGTTCGACTCGTCCGATGAGGGGCTGGACGCCAGCTACCAGGCGCAGCGCGACGCGTACGAGCGCATCTTCCAGCGTCTCGGTCTCGAGTACGTCATCGTCCAGGCCGATGCGGGGGCGATGGGCGGATCCCGCAGCGAGGAGTTCCTGCACCCGACTCCGGTCGGCGAGGACACCTTCGTCCGCAGCGCCGGCGGCTATGCGGCGAACGTCGAGGCGTTCACCACCGCGGTGCCCGAGGCGATCGCGTACGACGCCGACGAGTCCCCGGTGATCTTCGACTCTCCCGACACACCGACCATCGAGACGCTGGTCGCGCATGTCAACCGAGAGCTCGAAGGCGAGTACACCGCAGCCGACACGCTCAAGAACGTCGTGCTCGCGCTGACCCACCTCGACGGCACCCGCGAACTCGTGATCGTCGGCATCCCGGGCGACCGTGAGGTCGACGAGAAGCGCGCCGAGGTCGCCTTCGCGCCTGCCGAGGTCGAGACCGCCACAGCGGACGACTTCGAGAACAACCCGCTGCTCGTGAAGGGCTACATCGGCCCCTGGTCGCCCACCGGTGCGGTGCTCGGCGAGGAGTCGGCCACGGGCATCCGGTATCTTGTCGACCCGCGCGTCAGCGAGGGCACCAGCTGGATCACCGGCGCGAACATCGACGAGAAGCACGCGCACTCCGTCGTGGCCGGGCGTGACTTCGCCGCGGACGGCATCGTCGAGATCGCGAACGTGCGCGCCGGGGACCCGGCTCCCGACGGCTCGGGCCCGGTGGAGCTCGCGCGCGGCATGGAGATCGGACACGTCTTCCAGTTGGGCCGGAAGTACGCCGAGGCTCTGGGGCTGAAGGTGCTGAACGAGAACGGCAAGCTCGTCACCGTCACGATGGGCTCGTACGGCATCGGCGTGACCCGCATCCTCGCGATCATCGCCGAGCTCAACAATGACGACAAGGGCCTCATCTGGCCGGCGTCGGTCGCACCGTTCGACGTGCAGGTCGTCGCGGCAGGTCGTGATCAGGTCGCATTCGAGGTGGCGGAAGGTATCTCCGCGCAGCTCGAGGCCGCCGGCCTCGATGTGCTGTACGACGACCGCCCCAAAGTGTCGCCCGGTGTGAAGTTCGGCGATGCCGAGCTCGTCGGAGTGCCGAAGATCGTCATCGTCGGCCGCGGGGCCACCGACGGCCAGGTCGAGCTGTGGGATCGCGCCACGGGGGACCGTGACGCGATCTCCGTCGACGAGGTCGTCGAGCGCCTCACCGTCGCACGCTGAGATCCACGGCCGCGTCGTCAGCAGACGATGCGGCCGTGGTTCATGATGTCGTCGTCCGGCGTATCGCGGTTGACGAGGGACTTGAGTGCTCCGGCAGCGAGGGCGAGTTTTCCCTTCGACGGCTCCCAGAACTCCGTGACCTTCGGAGTCACCTTGAGGAGAGCGATGCCCGGGGTGTCGAGGCCGTCGGCGAACCAGATCTCCAGCGACGCCGAGTAGAGCTCTTCCATCTTCGCGCGGTCGTGCACGACCTCTGCCGTTCCCGCGACGGACACGTAGCGCATCCCCTTCGCATCGCAGTAGGCGAGGCCGACATCGCGGTGCTTGCGTGCCTCATCGACCTTCTCGGTGTCTTCGGCCGTGAAGAACCAGATGTCGCCGGCGTCGTCCATCTGCCGGGTCGACATCGGCCGACTCACGAGGTTGCCGTCGTCGTCGGTGGTGGTGAGCATCGTGATGTCGATGTCCTCCTCGAGCTCGACGACGCGGGCAAGGGCTTCGGGTCCTGTGATCTCGGTCATGATGTCAGCGTGCCGCCTGCGGCACCCCTGCGCATGGGCATTGACAGCCGGGCATGCTCCATGCTCGACATCCCGGAAGGCAAGCGAGTGGACGGCAGTGCTCAGGTATCGAGATCGCAGTCGAGAGCGGTGCGGGCGTAGGACAGGATGTTCGACCGGTACGTCTCCGCTCCCAGCTCGACGCCGATCAGCGGGTAGAGGTCGTACGCGTCCTCGAGCGCGACGAGGTTCCGTGCGATCACGGTGAGGTCGGCGGTGGGACGGAAGGTTCCGAGCGCTGTGCCGATCTCGATCGTCGACCGATAGAGGGCCACCTGACGCTCGACGATGGAACGGTGCAGGGGGCGATACTGGGGCTGCTCACGCAGGAGGGGGATGCTCTCGTACGCCATTCGCAGGTGGTCACTGATCTCGTCTGGGATCCCTGCCCTGATGAGAGCGATCAGACGTCTCGCCGGATCGGGCTCGTGCTCGGCGAGTGCGCGTCGCCTCTCGTACATCTCCTCCAGAACACCCTCGACGGTCGCGTACATGAGCTCGTCGAAGCTGGAGAAGTAGTACAGCACGCTCCCCGTGCTGACCGAGGCCTCCGCCGCCACCGCGCGCACGTTCGTGCCGAGGAGCCCGCTGCGTCCCGCGACGCGTCTGGTCGCGGAGATGAGCTCAGCCCGTCGGGTGGCGTGCTTGCGCTGCTCGGCCACGTGTCCTCCTCGTGCCTGGCGCTACTCGTCGTCGGGAACGAGCGTGGTGAGTTCAGCATAGTGGCCGGGGCGACGCCGTTTCAGGAAGAGCCCGACGATGATGCCAGCCATGAACAGCACCGGTGTGGGAGCGAGGAGCGCGAGGTTGACGGGCCCCTGGAGGCCGGTGACGAGATCGAAGTTGGTCGCGATGAGGACGAATCCGATGATCAGACCGAGTGCCCCGAGCGCGGGGGCGACCAGCACCCGCCAGATGCTGTGCCCTCGCCGTCCTCTCAGGAAGAAACCGACCACGGCGATCGCCGCTACGGCCTGGGCGAATACCAGCCCGGCCACGCCGATCGAGTACACAGGGAGCGCGAAGCCGAGGAAGGGATCCGCTCCGCTGACGATCGTCACCGCGATGGCGACGATCGAGACGATCGAGATCACGAGGCTGGCGTGGTGAGGAGCCTGCGTCGTCGGCTGGGTCTGCGCGAGCCACGACGGCAGCAGACGCTCCCGTCCGAGCGAGAAGAGATACCGGGAGCTGGCGTTGTGGAAAGCGAGGAGACAGGCGAAGAAGCTCGTGACGATCAGCACCCGCATCGTCACGGACGCCCACGCGCCCAGGTATGCGTCGCCGGCGTGGAACACCATGTCCTGGAAGTCGTCCTGCAGGGCGAGGCGCAGCACGCCCTCGATCCCGAAGGCGACCGTGAGGATCCAGAACGTGAAGGCGTAGAAGACACCGAGGAACGCGATCGAGATGTATGTCGCGACCGGCACGGTGCGCGCCGGATCCCGCGCTTCCTCGGCGTAGATCGCCGTGCTCTCGAAGCCGAGGTAGGCGCCGAACCCGAAGACGAAGAGCGCGCCGCTCCCGGCGGCGAAGAAGACGTTCTCGGGCGCGAAAGAGGCCAACGAGATCGGCTCGGGGCCGCCGGCGGCGAGCACGGCGACCGCGAGGACGAGCAGGATGGCGACCTCCGCCGTGAGCAGGACGCCGAGAACCTTCGCGCCCACATCGATCTTGCGGTAGCCGAGCACTCCGACGATGACGAGCGCCAGGAGCGCGTAGACGGTCCAGGGAAGGTCGATGCCGAAGAGCGCGGAGAACGTCATCTCCCCGAAGAACCCGACGAAACCGTAGAAGCAGATGCACAGGGCGGTGTACGAGAAGATCGTCACGAAGACGATGCCGATACCGACGGGCTTGCCGAGACCCCGTGCGCCGTAGACGTAGAAGGCGCCCGTATTGCGCACGTACCTCGACATCGCGGTGAAACCGAAGGCGAACAGCATCAGCACGACACCGCTGGCGAGCATCGCACCGGGGCCGCCGATGCCCGCGAGACGGAAGTCCGTGGCGGCTGCACTCGCGACGACCGTGAGGGGCGCGGCGGCGGAGACGACGAAGAAGACGATCGCCCAGACCCCGAGACGCCGCTGCGCGAGCGTCGTGGTCGTGGTCGTCGGGACGGAGGGATTCGGCTGAGACATCTGCGGCTCCGGAATCTGCTGTCGGGAGGAGCGTATCGGGCGATACGAGCACTTGAACAGAGATTCAAGAGCCGATGCCGAGTTAAGTCAAGCAAAACATTGGGCAGATGGCGTAGTCTCTGAACAAACGTTCAAGCAAGGGTGGAGTACATGGTGGTTTCCTCGATGACGTCGGATTTGTCGCGCAGGCGTGCCAGGGCACGAGATCTGGGGATTCCGTTCGCAGGACGCAGCGGCACCGATGGTGCGATCACCGACGTCCCCGGCGTGGCCGTCGGGTATCGCACCATGGTCGCAGGGGAGGGGGCGCAGGCCGTCCGCACCGGCGTCACCGCCGTCCTGCCCCGGGGCCGAGAAGGCGTGGGCGTGCCCTGTGCAGCAGCCGTCCACTCCTTCAACGGCAACGGCGAGCTCACCGGCCGCGCATGGATCGACGAGTCAGGATCGCTGTCCATGCCGATCGGGATCACCAGCTCGCATGGCGTCGGGGCCGTGCATGCCGGTATCGACTCCTGGGTGGCGCAGGTCGCGCCGCAGGTCGCGGCCCAGTGGATGCTGCCCGTCGTCGGGGAGACCTGGGACGGGTACCTCAACGACATCAACGGGGGTCACATCACGCCCGAGGACGCGTGGTCGGCTCTGGATGCGGCCAGCACCGCCGCACCGGCGGAGGGGAACGTCGGGGGAGGGACGGGGATGAACTGCTACGGCTTCAAGGGAGGCACGGGCACGGCGTCCAGGACGGTGGCGTACGGCGGTGCCGAATACACCGTCGGAGTCCTCATCCAGGCGAACTTCGGTGCGCGCGAGGAGCTTCGGCTCGGCAGCATCGACCTGGGCGCACGATCGTCAGCACCGAACCCGATGGGCGAGGACGACTGGTTCGCTCGGGAGCGGCGCCAGCATGCTCCAGGAGGAGCCGGATCCGCGATCGTGGTCATCGCCACGGACGCACCCTTCCTTCCCGGGCAGTGCGCGGCACTGGCTCGTCGAGGAGCCCTGGGTCTCGGCCGCAGCGGCACAGCGGGCAGTCACTTCTCGGGTGACATCGTCCTCGCATTCTCCACCGCGAACGAGGGTGCGCTCATGTCGCAGTTCCCGGACAGCAGCGACGAGGTCTACGAGACCATGCGCCTGATCCCGTGGGGGCGGATCGATCCCTTCCTGACGGCAGCGGTACAGGCCGTGGACGAGGCCGTGTGGAACGCCCTCGTCGCGGCGGACGACATGACCGGACGCGACGGGCACAGGAGCTTCGCGCTCCCGCACGACGAGATCCGGGCGGCCGTCGACGAGTCCCGCGGAGTCTGAGCGACGGCGTGGCACGCGGCGACGGTCGCTCCGGAGCATGACACCCTGGAGACATGATCGACGAACCCCTCCCCGAAGCGCTCAGTGCAGAGATCAACGCCGTCCTCGACGATGCGGGAGTGCATACCGACCGCAGGCTCGTGATGCGGATGCTGCGCACTGCGATCCTGCTCGGCGAGGACGGCGCCGATCGGCTCGACCTGAAGATCGCCTCGGCGGCGTTGGCCGAGATGCGTGACGCGTTCCGCCTGTTCGCGCCGTTCAGGGGAGTCCCCAAGGTGACGGTGTTCGGTTCGGCCCGAACCCGGCAGGACGATCCGCTCTACCTCACCGCCCGCGACGTCGCCGCCGCACTGGCCGGCGACGGCTGGATGGTCGTCACGGGAGCCGGCCCCGGCATCATGCAGGCGGCTTCCGAGGGCGCGGGCCCCGCGCTCTCCCTGGGGGTCTCCATCCGCCTGCCCTTCGAGGAGAAGCCCAACGGCTTCGTCGCGGGCCAGGACCACGTGGTCGCGATGAAGTACTTCTTCACCCGCAAGCTCATGCTCATCAAGGAATCGCTCGGATTCATCTGCCTCCCTGGCGGCTTCGGCACGCTCGACGAGATGTTCGAGCTGCTCACGCTGCAGCAGACGGGGAAGGCGGAGCCGACGCCCATCGTGCTCCTCGACGAGCCGGGCGGCACCTTCTGGCAGGGGCTGCGAAGCTTCATCGACGACCACCTCGCCCCGACCGGCGTCATCTCGGAGGGCGACTTCGACCGCGTCGTCATCACCGATTCGGTCGACGCGGCCCGGGCGGAGATCACCGGCTTCTGGCACAACTACGACTCGCTGCGATGGGTCGGCGACGCGCTGGTGCTGCGTCTGCGGGCCGAGCCGACGGATGCCGAGATCGAGACGCTCAACGAGCAGTTCGCCTCGATGCTCTCGTCGGGACGGATCGAGCGGACGGAGCCGCGGCCGCCGGAGGTGGCCGACGACGACAACCTCGACCTGCCGCGTCTGATCCTGCACCTGGATCAGCGCCAGGTGGGCAACCTGTTCCGGCTGATCGGTGCGATCAACGCACTTCCGTCTGCTCCCGCGCGGTGATACGGGCGGCGAAGTCCGCGAGGTCGACCGGACGATCGAGGATGCGCTCCGCGGCCCTGTGCCCGGAGTAGAACGCCGCGCCGACCGTCGCCGGCTCGTCACCCCAGGTGGCCTCGCCGGCGAAATGCAGAACGCCGTCGACGGGTCCCGCCAGCGCGTCATGATCGTGATGCGTCGAGCCCAGCGCGAGGTGCGAGTAGGAGCCGTTCGAGAACTCGTCCTCACCCCAGCGGGTGACCCAGTGGGCGAGTGGCTCGCCGACGGCGTCCCCGTAGAGGAGACGCAGCGCGCTGACCGCGTCGGCGACGATCTCGTCGTCCGGACGGCCCTGCATCCGGCGGCCGAATGGCCCGGCGGCGAAGGTCAGCAGGGTGGGGATGCCGCTGACGGCGGAGACGTCGTACCAGGAATGCCAGTGCTCGCCCGCCTCGCCGAGCGCGCG
Source organism: Microbacterium sp. UBA3486 (assembly GCF_002377845.1). Classification (NCBI taxonomy): domain Bacteria; kingdom Bacillati; phylum Actinomycetota; class Actinomycetes; order Micrococcales; family Microbacteriaceae; genus Microbacterium; species Microbacterium sp. UBA3486. The sequence continues at coordinate 2,722 of NZ_DFQP01000055.1, read as the reverse complement.
GATCACATAGCTCTCCTCGTTCCAGAACCGCTCGGGGAATTGGATGAACACCTTGTTGAAGACGCCCATCCCGAGCCGTGAGACGGGACCGGCGACCGCATCCGGCAACGTCGGTGCGAAGGTGATCGTCCCAGCTTTGAGCACGCCGAGCGGCACGGTGACGATCGCCCGGTCTGCGCGGTACTCGGTGCCGCCCGCGTGCACGACGACGCCATCCGCCGAGCGGCTCACCCGGGTCACGACCGTCTTCAGGCGCACGTCGAGGCCGGCCCCGATGCGCCGCGGCAGCTCGTCGTACCCGCGAGGGAAGATCACCTCGTCTCCGTCGATCGCATCCTCGTCGAGACCGTGCGCGTCGAGGTCGCCGATCCACGCGCCGCACTGCTCCTCGACCCGATGGCGGAAGAACTCGCGGATGTCGTCGATGCGCTCGGGCGACAGCCCCGACCGGTCGAGAGCGCGTTCGGTGACATCGAGATAGGTGTCGCCGGAGGAGGACGCGGCGATCTCCTCGACGAGAAGACGGTCGGCGAGTTCGACGTCGGCGACCCATCGCGAGGTGGCTGCGTCGTCCATGGCATGACCCTCGCCGTCGAAGTTCTCGATCGGTCGACCACCCACCTGGAAGCTGCCCACCGTGTACTCGATCGCCGGGATCCTGAGCGCGTGGACGAGGTTCCACAGCGGCGAGTCCTCGATGCCGTGGATCCACGATGCACCGAGATCGACGGAGAATCCGGCGCTCCGGTCGGTGTGCATCCGGCCCCCGATGCGGTCACGTCCTTCGAGGACGACGACACTCCGGCCCGCGTCGGCGAGCATGCGGGCGCTCGTGAGCCCCGACATCCCCGCGCCGATCACGATCGTGTCGAATGTGCTCACGTGCTCCTCCTCGAGCGGCTCCGGATCCCGACACTGCCGCCGCCGTGCGAGGGCCGGTGGGCACAGGGTATCGTGGTACGGATGTCGCGCGTGCGAACAGGCGCGACGAGAGCTGAATAGAGAGGCCGTCATGGACATCGAACTGAGTCTGCTGCGAGGGATCGAGAAGGAGAAGGCGATCCCCTTCGATGAGCTCGTCGCGATCATCGAACAGGCGATCCTGACCGCGTACTCCAAGCACGTCTCCGCCGACGGCGTCACTCCCGAGGGCGTCCGCGTGGATCTCGACCGCAAGACCGGCCACGTCGCCGTGCTGCAGGTCGTCAAGGACGAAGAGGGCGCGATCATCGGCGAGGAGGACGCCACGCCGGACGACTTCGGGCGTATCGCGGCGTTCGCGGCCAAGCAGGTCATCAGCCAGCGTCTGCGCGACATCGCGGACGACGTCGTGCTCGGTGACTTCAAGGACAAAGAGGGCGACATCGTCGCCGGTGTGATCCAGCAGGGCCCGAACCCCCGCATGATCCACGTCGATCTCGGAGCCGTCGAGGCGATCCTGCCGCCGGAGGAGCAGGTTCCGGGCGAGGAGTACACGCACGGCTCGCGTCTGCGCGTGTATGTCACCAGTGTCGCCAAGGGTCTCAAGGGGCCGCAGATCACGGTCTCGCGCACGCACCCCGGCCTGGTCCGCAAGCTCTTCGCCCTCGAAGTGCCCGAGATCGCTGCGGGTCTGGTCGAGATCGTCGCCCTTGCCCGCGAGGCCGGTCACCGCACGAAGATCGCGGTGAAGGCGAACGACCCGTCGATCAACGCCAAGGGTGCCTGCATCGGCGAGCTCGGGCGTCGCGTGCGCGCAGTGACCGAGGAACTCGCGGGCGAGAAGATCGACATCGTCGACTACGACGCCGATCTGCCGACCTTCGTGGCGCACGCGCTCTCACCGGCCAAGGTGACGAGCTCCTTCGTGCTCGACGCCAGCACCAAGGCCGTCCGTGCCCTGGTGCCCGATTACCAGCTGTCGCTGGCGATCGGTAAGGAAGGTCAGAACGCTCGTCTGGCCGCCAAGCTCACCGGCGCGAAGATCGACATCCAGCCGGACAGCGTCCTCGACTGACACGGCTTCGGCCTTCCGCCGCGCCCGGGAGCGGGCGAGGTGGGGTGAAACGCAGGTGTAAGATGGAACCCGTACGAACGTGCGTCGGTTGTCGCACGCGTGCTCCCCGCTCCGCCCTTCTCCGGGTGGTGGCCCAGAACGACACCCTCATCCCCGATGAGCGTGCTGTCCTGCCGGGGCGTGGCGCGTGGGTGCATCCGACACCTGAATGCATGGCGGCCGCTCTGCGGCGGCGAGCTTTCGGACGAGCACTGCGTGTGACCACTCAGCTGGACACACGGACCTTCGAACAGCACCCACCAAGAAACAAAGGCTGAACAGCTATGGAAACAAAGTGAACGGCTCGAAATGAGACCCGTCCGCGACTAGTGGTCTGCCCTGTCTGGGTGGACCGACTCAGACAGGAGAATTGTGGCTGGTAAACCACGCGTACACGAGATCGCCGCCGAACTCGGCGTCGACAGCAAGATCGCACTTGCGAAGCTCAAGGAACTCGGCGAGTTCGTGAAGAGCCCGTCCTCGACCATCGAACCGCCCGTTGCGCGCAAGCTGCGCGCGGCGATCGAGGCCGATGGCTCGCTCAAGGGCTCCGCTGACGCCGCTCCCGCGGTGAAGCCCGCGGCTGCGAAGCCTGCAGCTGCGAAGCCCGGTGCCAAGCCGGCACCGACCCCGGGTCCCAAGCCCGGTCCGAAGCCTGCCCCGGAGGCTCCGGCCCCCGCACCCGCT
>NZ_DFQP01000057.1:45495-52871 GCF_002377845.1 Microbacterium sp. UBA3486 | reverse complement strand
CCCCCGCGACCAGCCCGCCACGACGGCGACAGCCGAGGTCGCACATGTCGCGATGTAGAGCGCGTGGTGCAGCCAGCGGAAGCGGCTGGTGTCGACCAGGCGCGCGGCGACGGATGCGCCGAGTGCGCAGTTCACGGCGTAGGCCGTGGCCGCAGCGGCGAACAGCGGCGCGTTGTTCGCGCGCTCACGGCGGTGGACCATGGCATGACCCTACGCCCGCGCCTGGGCCTCAGGCTCCCCCTTGCACGCGAGTGCGCCGGTCGGCTAGGCCGTGTGCCGGACGCGAACGACCCCCTCCTGCGCGGACATCGCTCAGGAGGGGGTCGGCTCGGTACGTGGCCTAGAGGTTGCCCTCCGCGTAGACGCGGAGCGCGTCGCGGACGAACTCCGCACCGTGCGTGCCGCCGGACGATGTCGCGTAGTTCGCGCCGAAGCGCGGATCCGCGACGTACATCTCGCCGAGCCCGATCACGTATGCCTTGACGTCTCCGCCGGGGGCGGCGGCGGGTGTGCCCGGGATGCCCGTGAGCCACTCGACGTGGCGACGCGCGACCTCCTGGGCCGCGGGTGAAGCCGGATCGATGCCGCTCTCCGCGGCGGCGATCCAGTCGCGCCCGAGGTCGGACGCGCGCTGCTGCCAGTCGGCGCGCGCGGCGTCCGTCATCCCGCGCCACCAGCTGTCGCTGTCGGCGTAGGCCTTCTTCCCCCAGCGTTCCTCGACTTCCTCCTTGTGCTGCGTGTGGTCGAAGCCGTCGAACATGTTCTCTGCCATGAGGTTCTCACCTCCTCTCAATGCCGTGATGGTGGATTCGACCGACGCGATCTGACGCGCCAGCCGGGTCTGCTCGTCGCGCAGCAGCGCGAGATGGGTTTCCAGGGCCGATGCCTCGCTCGCTGCGGCATCGCTGTCCGATGCGGATCCCAGCACGTCCGCGATCTGCGGGAGACCGAGCCCCAATTCCCGCAGCAGCAGGATGCGCTGCAGACGCACCAGCGCCGGGCCGTCGTAGTGCCGGTAGCCGTTGCGCGCGATGCGCGAGGGCGGCAGCAGGCCGATGTCGTCGTAGTGCCGCAGTGTGCGGCTCGTGGTTCCGGCGAGGCGGGCGATCTCCTGGATCGACCAGTCATCCGTCTCCATACCGCCTCCTCTCGTTCGTGGTCGTGCGGTGATGTCTTGAACTCTAGAAGTTGACGTTGCGTCAAGGTCAACATCTTTCAGCGAATATCCGCGCTCCCTTCTTGACAGGATCGAGATATATCGTGTTATCGTGGCAACACACGATATATCGTGACCCTCAACCCAGGAGAAGCAGACATGACCGAGAAGTGGCTCATCGCCCCCGGCGAGGAACGCGTCATCGACATCGAATCCGTCACCCGCCTCAAGGTGGGCCTCGTCGGCGGACAGGTCGACATCATCGCCCATGACGAACCGGGCATCCGCATCGAGGTGCACGGTGTCACCACCAAAGACCTGCGCATCGAATCCCACGACGGCGAGGTCGAGATCGACCACCCGCAGTTGGGCTGGGACAACTTCCTCGAGGTGTTCCGCAACTTCGGATCCGGCGGCCCCCGCGCCGAGGTGAGCGTCGCGGTCCCCCGCGCGATCGCCCTGAACCTCGGCGTCGTCAGCGCCGGGGCTCTGGTCTCCGGACTCCGCAACGACGCCCGCCTCAACACCGTGTCAGGCGACATCATCGTCGACACCCTGATCGGCGACCTCACGGTCAACTCCGTGTCGGGCGACGTGCAGGTGCGCGGCCTCACCGGCTCGATCAGCGCGAACAGCGTCTCGGGCGATGTGGCCGTCACCGGTGCCGTGCGCCGGGCGACCGTCGACATCGTCTCCGGCTCCACGCTGGTCGACGCCGCGGGCGACGTGAACACCATCAACGTCAACTCGGTCTCTGGCGGCACCACCGTGCGCCTCGACGAGTCGCTCGCCGCGAACTACGTCATCCGGTCGCTGAGCGGCCGCCTGCTGATCGACGGGGTCGAGCGCAGCACCTCGGGCCCCAGCAACTACACGGGCACGACCGGGGAGCTCGCCGGACGCTTCGTCGACCTGCGCGCGAACTCCGTCTCGGGCGGCGTGACGGTCCTCCGCCGCACCCCGGCATCGATCGCCGACGACCCGGAGTGGGAAGCATGAGCCCCGCGGTCTTCTCCCACGGCGACCTGCGCCTGTACCTGCTGTCGCTGCTCGCCGAGGCGCCGCAGCACGGCTACGGCATCATCCAGTCGCTCACCGATCGCACCGGCGGCACCTACACGCCGAGCGCCGGGACCATCTATCCCCGGCTCGCGAAGCTCGAGGAAGAGGGGCTGGTCACCAAGACCGTCGACGGCCGCACCACCATCTACTCCATCACCGAGGCCGGGCGGGCGGAGCTCGCGTCGCGCGAGGGCGACCTCGCCGGCATCGAAGCCGGCCTCACCGACTCGGTGCGGCTGATCGCGAGCGAAGTGCGGCAGAGCGTCCAGGACGCGATGAAGAGCCTTCGCGCCGATCTGGCAGCGGCCGAGAAGGGCGAGCGCACGGCGGCGAAGAACCGTCCCCGCACGGCGACCGACGACTCCCGGCTCGTCAGCCGCGAGGAGATGCACCGCGCCGATGCCGTGATCAACGCCTTCCGCGCACGGGTGCGCACCGATCTGCGCACCCACATCGCGAAGGGCGGCACCCTCTCCCCCTCGGTCGTCACCGAGCTCGAAGCGGCGCTCGACACCGCCGCACGCGGCGTCACGGTCGCCCTGAGCACGCCACGCCCGTGATCGGTTCGGAGCCGGGTGCGGCACGTCCGCGGCAGGACGGCGCTCGCCCGCGGGTGGAACCTGTTCTGCCGGGGCACGCGCGACCACCGCAGCTCCGCACCCCACCCGTCGTGCAGACGCCACCCTCCGCGCGACGTCACGGCATCGTCATCCACGTGCGGTGACGCCGCACGAGAAGAGGCCCCACCGGCAATCGCCGACGGGGCCTCTTCTGCGTCCAGGGAACGGCCGCTACTTCTCGGGCCAGATCTCCTTCTGCTCGTCCGGCACCGACTCTCCGAGCGGCACGACCAGGATCGAACGATGCTGCCGGTGCGCGAGGCGCGCGGCCACCGATCCGGTGAAGAACTCCCTGATCGACTCGCCGATGCCACGCTTGCGTGTACCGACGACGATCAGCTGTGCGTCGAGCTTGTTGGCGAGCTGCTTGATCGCCAGAGCCGGATCTCCGACCAGCTGCCGCGCCGTCCAGGTGACGTCGGTGCCCGCGAGCAGCGTGGCCGCAGCGGCCTCGACCGCCTCGAACTCCGCGGCTCCGGCGTCGAAGTTGATGTCGATCGGAGCCGAGTGGACGTAGCCGTCCGGGTCCTCGTACGTCACGAAGCGCGTGACGTCGACGTGCGCGACCACGAGCGGTGCACTCAGCAGTCGCGCGTAGCGGACGGCCTCATCGATCACGTGTCGGTCCTGGTCCAGCTGCATGCCGACGATGACGGCTTTCTGCAGTGCCGCATTCTGCGCGGCCTCGTCGGACGGAGTGGAGGTGTTGTCGGTCATGATGATCGTTCCCTTCACCGGCCTGGCATCAGCCAGAGGGTCGTACCCGCGTGCTATTCTGAATGCTACTCTTACCGGCCTTCAGCCGGTGTCGTGAAATGCATCGGGCCTGAACAGCCCGCAGCTTAACTCGTGAGGGGGTCTCGCGCATGGGCCGTGGCCGTCAGAAGGCGAAACACACCAAGATCGCCCGCGAACTCAAGGCGTACAGTCCGTCGGTGAACTACTCCGCTCTCGAGCGCGAGTTGGGTCATCCGACCGACGAAGACGCGTATGTCGACAAGTGGGCCGATGACTATGCCGACGAAGACGAGGACGAACTAGAGAAGGCCTGACCGCCCCTCTGTTCGTCGCACCCGCACCACGTGCGGGTGTTTCGTCGTGCTCTGGCGCTGAGACGATGTGCTCAGCGACAGAGCACCGTCTGTCATGCCCCGACGTCGCCAGCTGAGAGGATCTCCTCATGGCACACGTCGTCGCCCTCTACCGTCACCCGATCAAGGGGCTCACCCCCGAGCGTCGGGACTCCCTGACCGTGCAGCCCGACGGCCGGATCACCGGCGATCGCGTGCTCGCCTTCCGGTTCGCGGATGCCGCCGAGCCGGAGGACCGCGACGGCTTCGACTACTGGCCCAAGGCCAAGGGGCTCGCACTCCAGGACTTTCCCGCGCTCGCCGCCCTGCGCACGAGCTATGACGACGAGACCCGACGCATCCGCATCGAACACGCCGGCTCGGTGCTCGTCGAGGCGACCCTCGACGACAGCGGACGGCGCGAACTGACCGATGCCGTCACCGACTTCGTCCTCGCGACCCCCGAGGGCCGTCGGCTGCGACGCCCCGGCCGACTCCCGCTCGCGCTCGTCGGTGACGGGGAGACGTCGCGCTTCCAGGACCGCCCGCGCGGCTACGTCTCGATTCACGGACGGGCCAGCGTTCGCGCGCTGGGGGAGGCGCTCGGGACGAACGTCGACGACCGACGCTTCCGCTCCAACGTGGTGATCGACGACGCCTCCCCGTGGAGCGAGCTCGAGTGGACCGGCCAGGTGCGCGTCGGCGACGTCGCCTTCCAGGCCGCCGGCCCCATCGTGCGCTGCCTCGCGACCCACGCGAACCCGGAGACGGGCGTGCGGGATGCCAAGGTGCTCACCACCCTCACGAGCGCCTTCGCCCAGCAGGAGCCGACCCTCGGACGCCTGCTCCTGCCCGGCTGGGCACCGTCGGACGACGGCCGACCCCCGGGTGGTGGCGTGATCCGCGTCGGTGATGAGATCCACACCCACCGTGCATGATCGTCTCCCCGCGCGCACTGGATCGACCGTGGATGTCCTCACATGGGGCTTGTGAGCGCAAACATGCATCGCTTCAGAGACCGCTCCGCATCGGCCAGGAGTTCGCGATCACTCGTCGGAGGCGTAGCGGCCACGAATCTGCCCGGTGATCCAGCGATTGAGTGCGGCGGGATCACCGAGCGGCAGCCCCGTCCGCGGGTCCGGCGTCGCGTAGTCCGACGGTCCGAATTCCGCCAGGAAAGTCGGGCGACGGCCCTCGGAGCGCAGACGGTCGACGACGAGGTCCCACCATCCCCACTGCGCCTCGACAGCGGACGCCCATCGCGGAGATCGCGGGTCATCGATCTGGGGGGATTGCGCGTGTCCGAATCGTGCGTGGATATGGTCGGCGCGGTTGACAGCCAGCGCCATGGCCTCGGGCTGATCCTGCAACAGCGACTCGGCGGAGACCATCCAGTGGGAGACGTCGAGCGTCAGCCGGAGGCCCGGATGCCTCTCGAGCAATCGCGCCGAGGAGTGCGCGGAGGGGAGCATCCGCGCACGATGCGTCTCGACCAGGATGTCCATGCCGGTCCGCTTGCGCTCGGCGACGATCCAGCCGGCGAGCGCGTCCAGGTCCCGCTCCCTCCAGTGGTCCCGACCGGCGTGCAGGGTGATGTGCAGCGGGGCGATGCCCTCGGCACCGATGGCATCCAGTTGGAGCGCGAGCGCGTGGCGGTGCGCCTCAGGATCGGATTCGACGCTTCCGACGAGCAACGAGACCGGCGCACCGGTCTCGTCTATCGCCGCGACGAGCTCGCGCCGGGCGCTCGACTCCGAGGGAAGCCAGAGCTCCACCCCGTCGTAGCCTTCGCGGAGCGCGGTCTCGACCAACGCTCGCGGAGGCATCGCGGAGATCCAATCGTTCATCAGGACGAGCGGGCTTCGTGTCATCGGCAGATGTCCTCTCCGGCGGATCGGGGCATCGCCGCGAAACCGACGGTCGGCGTGTGCGTGTCAGAGCATGTCAGCGCTCCCTCGATGAGGCCGAGTATAAGCGTCACCGACTTCGTTTGTCGGTTGTGAGCGCAAACATTCTGTGGTTGGATGTGCTTGTGATCGACGGCGCCTCGGCGTCACCCCCGCCCAGGGCGATCCGCAGGAACATGACCTCAAAGAGGAGAACAGCATGGCAATCACCCCTCGCTTCACCCGCACCGCCGCGATCGTCGCGGTCGGCGCGGTGTCGGCCTTCGGCCTCGCAGCCTGCTCATCCGGCGACTCCGGTGACAGTGGCGCCAGCGGCGAGCCCATCACGATCGAGTACCTGCACCGCCTGCCTGACGGCGAGGGCATGACCCCCGCCTCCGAGATCGTCGACCGCTGGAACGCCGAACACCCCGACATCCAGGTGAAGGCGACGAAGTTCGACGGCAAGTCGAGCGACATGATCCTCAAGCTCGAGACCGACGTGAAGGCCGGCAACGGACCCTGCCTCGCGCAGACGGGCTACTCGGAGGTCCCTCAGCTGTTCGTCAAGGGACTGCTGCAGGACGTCGCGGACGAGGCGAAGAAGTACGAGGACGACTTCTCGGCCGGTGCGTTCAGCGGCATGAAGGTCGGCGACGCCATCGTGGGCCTCCCGCAGGACACCGGCCCCCTCGTCTACTTCTACAACGAGGCCGAGTTCACGGCGCTGGGCCTCGACGCCCCGAAGACGCTCGACGACCTCACGGCCGACTCCGCCGCCGCGGCCGCCGCCGGCAAGTACGTCACCGCGTTCACACCGGATGAGGCTCAGAACTGGCTCTCCGCCCAGTCGGCCGCGGCCGGCGACACCTGGTTCAGCACCGCCGGCGACGAGTGGAAGGTCGACGCCGAGGGCGCAGGCTCCGAGCGCGTCGCCGCGTTCTGGCAGGGCCTGCTCGACGGCAAGCAGACGTTGGCGACCGAGCGCTGGGGTGAGGGCTTCACCGCCGCGCTCAACGACGGCAGCCTCATCGGCCACGTCGGAGCCGCGTGGGAGGCCGGGTTCCTCCTCGATTCGCTCGACGGCACACCGGCCGAGGGGCAGTGGCGCGTCGCCCAGCTTCCCGACTTCGGCGCGGGTGCCATGAGCGGCCCTGACGGCGGTTCCGGTGTCTCGGTGATGAAGGGCTGCGAGTACCCCGCCGAAGCGATGGAGTTCAACGACTGGTTCAACACGCAGGTCGACGACCTCGCATCGCAGGGCCTCGTCGTCGCAGCCAAGGGCGACGTGGAGACCCCCGAGAAGATGCTGCGCCAGTTCGGCGGTCAGGATGTGCTCGCCGAATTGAGCACGGCCACCGAGAACCTGAACCCCGACTTCCCGTACGCACCTGGCTTCTCGACGCTGTCGAAGATGAACGAGACCGCCGCTGCGGCCGTCGCCGGCACCGCATCGGTGGCCGATATCTTCACCACCGCGCAGGACACCGCCGTCTCCTCCCTGAAGGACCTCGGCCTCCCGGTCGCAGAGTGAGTCGACGAGAAGGCATCATCGGATGATCGACGGCGGGGGGGCCGCGAG
>NZ_DFQP01000057.1:0-45472 GCF_002377845.1 Microbacterium sp. UBA3486 | reverse complement strand
TGTGCACGCGCAATCGTGCACTCCGCCGTCGTCTTGACCTCGAGAGGCGACACCATGGTCACAGTGACCGAAACGCGAGGTGCGGCACCGGCGCCGACATCGCGCATCCCCGCGGATCCCACACGCCGGCGCCGGTTCGGGACCCGACGCGAAGGTCTCACCGGATGGCTGTTCATGGCGCCGTTCGCGGTGCTGTTCGTGCTGGTCTTCCTGGTGCCGATCATCGTGTCGATCCGCTCGTCGTTCTTCGCGCAGGTGCCGTCAGGAGACGGACTCTACGGCGGCGGCGAACTCGTCGACACGTTCGTCGGTCTCGAGAACTTCGTCACCGCCGCGACCAACGGCGCGTTCTGGACGGGCATGGGTCGCGTCGTCCTCTATGCCGCACTGCAGATCCCCGTGATGATCTTCGTCGCGCTCGGCCTCGCCCTGCTGCTGGACTCGTTCATCGTGCGCCGTCCCACGCTCTTCCGGCTCTCGTTCTTCCTCCCGTACGCGGTTCCCGGCATCATCGCGGCGATGATGTGGCTCTACCTCTACACGCCCGAGGTGTCGCCCTTCCTGCCCTTCCTCCCCGAAGGCACCGACTTCATGGCACCGGGCACGATCCTGTTCTCGATGGCGAACATGACGACGTGGACCTACACGGGCTACAACATGCTGATCTTCCTGTCGGCGCTGCAGGCTGTTCCGCGCGACCTCTATGAGGCGGCTCGCCTCGACGGCGCATCCGGATTCCAGATCTCGATGCGCATCAAGGTACCGCTGGTGCGCGGGGCCGCATTGCTCGCCGTGCTCCTGTCGATCATCGGCACCATCCAACTGTTCAACGAGCCGGTGGTGCTGCAGGCCGCGAACTCGTGGATGGGCAAGGACTTCACCCCGATGATGCTCACCTACAACACGATGATGGGCGAGATCTCACCGTCCGGCAGCGGCCCGGCATCCGCATACTCCCTGCTCATGGCTCTGATCGCGGGCGTGCTCGCGATCGTGTACGCGCTGCTGCAGCGCCGGAAGGGCGACGCATGACCACCACGCGCCTCATCACCACCGAGCCATCCACGCGCCGACGCCCCCGTCGTCCGCGCGACGTGGATGCTCCGCCGCCCTCGATCGCCCCGACCCCGGTCGCGCGCGCGTTCGGCATCATCGCGCTCGTGATCGCGACGCTGTACTTCCTGGTGCCGGTGTACTGGCTCATCGTCGCCTCCACGAAGAACAACACCGACCTCACCTCGACCTTCGGCTTCTGGTTCGCCGACTGGAACCTCGGCACCAACTACGACAGCCTGATGAACTGGACCCAGGGTCTGTTCTGGCGCTGGGTCGGCAACTCGATGCTCTACTCGGTGAGTGCGGGCGTCATCGGCACCCTGTTCGCCGTGATGGCCGGTTACGCGATCGCGAAGTTCGCGTTCCCCGGCAAGCGCATCGCCGTGGGCGTGATCATGGCCGGGCTCCTGCTCCCGGTGGCGCTGCTGACGGTGCCGCTGTACATCGAGTTCCAGGCGCTCGGACTGACCAACACCGTCTGGGCGATCATCATCCCCTCGGCGGTGTCTCCGTTCGGTGTCTTCCTCGGCATGGTCTACGCCCAGTCGTCGGTGCCGACCGAACTGCTCGAAGCGGCTCGCATCGACGGCGCCGGCGAGGCCCGAATCTTCTTCACGATCGTGATGCGCCTGCTGGGTCCGGCGATGGTGACGATCTTCCTGTTCATCTTCGTCGCGACGTGGAACAACTTCCTGCTTCCCCTCATGATGATCTCGAGTCAGGATCTGAAGCCCGTGACCCTCGGTCTCTACGGCATGGTGAGCTACTTCGCCCCGGACAAGGGTGCGGTCATGCTCGGCGCCCTGCTCGGCGTCATCCCGCTCGTGCTGCTGTTCTTCGCCCTGCAGAAGTACTGGCGTTCCGGTCTCGCCGCCGGCGCAGTCAAGGGCTGATCCCTGGTCACTCGGGTAAGACAGGCACCTCGACTGCGCAATGGCCGGAGGCTGCACGCGCGAGCCTTCGGTCATGCGTGATTAGCGGGCACCCGAACACACTCGCGAGCGCGACATAGGCGGCGTCGTAGGCCGTCATGTTGTGGCGGAGTGCCAGGATGCGCGGAATGAGCGGCAGCGTGGGGTGCAGTTCGACGCGTAGCCGTGTGAGGTCGGCGGCTGCGGTCTCGAGTGCGGCATCGGCCAGCGCACCTCCTCGATTCAGGCCGCGCAACGCGGACGCCACCTCGACCGGCAACAGGTCAGGCGCGAGCAGCACTTCGTCGGTCAGACGCCGATGGAGGGCAGAGGTGGAACCGACGTTGCAGAAGACGTCGACCACGACGGATGCGTCGACCACGATCAACGCTTACAGTATGCATGCATTCCTCCCGATCGACTACGGATGCCATCCTGCGACATCGCAACAGGCCAACGCGCTGCGCAGGGGCAGTGCTCCGCGGAATCGGGACAGCCCGATATCGACACCGGTCGTGCAGGAAGCCTTTCTCGAGAGCGCAGACGAACGGCCCGGAGGCGGGATGCCTCCGGGCCGTTCATGCGTCTGCCGGTCAGCTCAGGCGAGGTCTCCGCAGCCACAGGGTCAGGCCGAGGCCCATCGCGAGCAGGGCCGCGAGCGCCGCACCGGACCAGATCGCGCCGTCGGCGCCGGTCGTCGCGAGGTTTCCTCCGCTTCCACCGCTGCCCGTCGCAGCCGTGACGGCGAGGTCGCCGCGAGCCAGCTCGATGCCCTGGGCATCGGTCGCGACGAGCGCGTGCGCGCCGGCCGGTGTCGACGCCGGGATCGTGACGGTCGCGACCGCGTCGCCTTCTGCTGATGTCGTCACCTCGCCGATCCGCACGGGCTCGGAGTGCAGCCACAGCTGCACCAGCGCATCGGTCTCGAAGCCGCTCAGCTGCACCGTCAGCGTCGCTCCGGCGGAGACAGAGCCGATGGAGGCCGTGACGGTCGCCTTCTTCCCCGGCTTCGCCTTCTTGACCTTCAGCGGTGCGCTCGCGAGTTCGGTGCCTGCCGCATCCCGCACGATGACCCGGTGCTTCCCGACCTCGGCGTTCGTCGGGATCAGCAGCCGCGTGGTCAACGCACCCTCCGCATCGACCGTGGCCTCCGTCAGTCTGGAGCCGTCGAGCCAGACCGAGACCGTCGACCGCGGCGCGAAGCCCGTGAGCGCCATGCCCACCGTCTCGCCGGCGCGCACCGTGTCGCTGTCGAGCCCGAGCTTCGGGTCGATCACCGGGTTGCACGCACTCAGGTCATCCGCAGGACGGGTCGCCGGGGCATGGCCGGCCCGCGGTGCTGAGGATCCGTAGACGGCCATCTCGGCGACTGCGGCGAACTGTGTTCCCGAGATCGAAGAGAGCGCCGTCACGCGGATGTAGCGAGCCGTGGTCTCCGCGAAGTCCACGTCCTGCCACTCGGCGATGTTGTTCCACTCCCCCGAGGCGACGGGCGTGTACGCCTGTCCGTCCGTCGAAACCGCGACCTCGTATCCCTTGATGGGTCCGTTCTGGTTGGCACCGCGACGCAGGTACGAGATGCCGTCGACCTGCTCGGCAGCACCGAGGTCGAACGTCAGCACGTGCGGGTACGAGGTGGCCGCCGAACTCCACCGACTGTGCCAGAACGTGCCGGCGTTGCCGTCGAGCATGTTCGCGGCAGCGCCGTCTTCGCCCGAGGTCTCCTCCGAGCTCGCCGTCGCGGAGATCTGCGCGTTGGGGATGCGTGCCCGCGAGGACACCGACACCTCCTGGGTCGTGCTGACCGTACGCACATCGCAGTCGGCGAGATACGTCGCCGCTATCCCGATGCCGACCGTCGTACCCGCAGCCTCTGCCGGCGCGGTGACCAGCCAGGTGGTCTCCACACTGTCGCCGGCCGCGACCTCGTCGAACAGGTTCGACGAACCGTCAGCGACCTCGACCACATAGCCCTCCGGAACCTCGAGCTGCACGCCGATGTTCTCCACGGCGATCGACTCGCTGTTGGTGAAGGTCGTCGTGAACGCGGTCTGCGCCCCGGGGCTCAGCACGCCCGCTTCGCCCGAGACGGTCGCACAGGGCGTGCCGCCGGCCGTGGGGCCGAGGTCGGTGACGGTGAAGTCGTCCAAGACGAAGTCCACGTCCGGTCCACCCACGCGCTCGAGTCCCACCCAGGTGTAGTCGCCGCAGCCGACGATCACGTCCTGCGAGAACGCCGTCGTCTCCAACGCCTGCGTGATGCCGGTGCGGCTGAGCGTGGTCGAGGTGACCTTGCCACCCGCCACCGCATCGGTGCCGGTGAGCCAGCGGTACGCCCCGCTCGCGCCAGCCTGATAGTCGAAGCCGATGCGGTACGAGTGCCCGGCCTGCAGCGGCACGAGCGTCGGATCCGTGCGGTAGACGATCCCGCTGTTCTCGGAGTGCGACATGAGCGAGTGGTCGCCGTTGAGCGTCGTGTCGACCGCCAGACCTGCGAGGGTCCCCGCATCGAACGGCTTGGCGGTGTTGCGCCAGTCACTGCTCGCGTACGGGTCATGCCGGCGCGAGATGCTCGTGCGCGGATCGTCGATCCCGTTGGCGTCGCCCTTCACGAACGGCCCCCAGCCCGCCTCGTTGCCCTCGAAGTCGTTCGAGTACACCGTGCCGGGTGCGAACGGGCCGGTGGTGTCGGCGGTGACGCGGGCATTGTCGATGCGCACCTTCGCGTCGCCGGCGACAGCACCGATCGAAACCCTCACCTCACCGGACGCCGGAGCGAGGAACGACGTCGAGCCGCGCTGGTAGTACTGGCCCGCCTTGGAGTCGGCGCGCATGTAGTTGTACGTCGGGGAGAGGTTCCACGTGCGCGTCACCGCCCCGGAGCCGGTGTCGACCGAGACGCTCACGTCACGGGTCGCGGTCGGATCGATCTGCACCTGAGCCGAGAACGCATACCGCTGGCCGGGAGTGAGCCCGGTCACGGTCTGCGAGATCGACGAGGCACCGGGGCCGAACACGGCGATGTTGTCGCCGCGGGACTCGTTCTTCGCACCGCCGAGGTCGGTACGTTCGATCGTCACATCGCCCTGGGGGTTCCACACCTCGAGCGAACCGGAGTTGAACCCCGGGTCGTCGAGACCGGCATCGCGGTACTCGACCGCCGCGCGCTGTGCGCCGCCCTGCGGCACCACGACGTAGGCCGTGCCCTTGTCACCGCTGAGCGTCAACTCACCGCCGTTCGCGGTGGCCGTACCGACCTTGACGCGGCCCTGGTCACCGAGTTCGAAGACGTCGAAGGTGGTGTTGCCCCGAAACGCGTCCGTGAGACCGAAGGTGTTCTCGCCGCCGGATGCGGAGTAGAAATACATCTTGTCGGCATCGACGGGCGAGCCGGCGTCCTGGTTCGACGCCAGCGACTGCCACGGAAGCAGGTAGGAGTCGCCGCGCAGCACCGTCGCGCCGTCCATGGTGACGACCCTGGTGCTGCCGTCCATCCGCACGGCCACGCCATCGGTCAGAGTCGCCTCCGTACCGGCCTCGTAGGTCAACAGGTCGAAGTGCTGCAGGAACTTGGTCGGCAGGCTCTGCGTCCAGATGTTGTCGATGAAACCGTCCCAATTGCGGTTGCCGACCCATCCCTCGGCGTCGACCAGACGCTGCTGGCCGAGCAGGGTGTCGTTGTTCCAGACGTCGGCCTGCCCGTTCTGGATGAAGCGCACCATCGTGGAGTTGATGCCCTTGTTGGTCACGCCCCCGTAGCTGAGGTCGTTCGGCCAGTGCGACCAGACCGTGCTGTCGACGAACTTGTCGCCCCACTCCGTCGCGACCTCGAGGTCCATGCCGTTCAGCTCGTCCGCGAGCTCCTCGGCGACCCACCCGTTGGAGTAGTACACGTCGATGTAGACGCCGCTGAGGCCGGGGACCTCGTCGCGCAGCTGCTGGAAGCGGTCGAGCACGCGCCCCGTGCCGAGGTCGGCCTGCTGGTTGATGTAGTACGACTGGTCGAGCCAGTTCCAGCCCGGCTTGTAGGGCGCCGCTCCGTCGATGATCGCGGAGTCGAACGCGTTCGCCTGCGGATACATCTCCGTGGCGTTGACGTGCACGCTCATGTCGGCGTTGAGCTTCGCCCCCTCGTCGACGAGGTTGTTCAGGTCGGTCAGCCCACCCGCGCGCTCGTTGTAGTTCCCGCCGTAGTCGGTGTTCGCGGAGTCATGGCCTTCGCTGCCGTAGCCCTTGTTGAGCACCCACTGTCCGAGGCCGTCGGTCTGGTTCGCGATGCGCTTGGTGTTGTCGAGGGTGAGGTCGAAGTAGTTCGTCGCGCTGGAGGCGAAGTTGAACGGGATCCTACTGACGACGCGCTCTGCGACCCGGTCGGCACCGAGACGCGGGGTGTCGACCTCGCGGTAGCGGATCGCGGCGTCCTGCCAGTCGACCGCCGCGTCACCGTTGCGGTCGGCGGCGAGGAGCACCGTGACCTTCGGCAGCGCGTAGGTGGTCACGCGGCTGTCGACGGCGGTGGTCGGGTGGATCAGCCAGGCGCTGGATCCGATCTCGGCGGTGCGTCCCGCCGTCTCGGTCACGCGCGTGGTCAGGCGCGTGTTCCAGGATGCTGTGCCGCCGGATGCCTGCGTCGTCGCGTTGGTGATGACACTGCCAACGAGCGCGCCGTTGCCCAGGAAGGCGAAGGCCGCCCCCTTCTGGCCGGTGGCCGTCGAGGCGTTGACCGCGATGTGCTCGTCGGCGTTCTTCGTGCTGTCGGGGCTGATCACGGTGCGGTCGAGCGCAGCACCGGCATCCGCGGCGCTCACGGAGAGGAACGCGTTGTACGGGAGTCCGAGCGTGGTCACGGTGGCCCCGCCTTCGACAGCGGTGACCTCGAACCCGACGGTCCCGTCCTTCGCGACGCGGATGCTGCTGCGCACGGTCACGTCGGTGCCGGTGAGCGTCGACACGTAGTCGACCCCGGTCGCCGAGGATGTCGAGGTGGTCGTCGACGGATAGGTGGTGCCGTTCACCGACCAGGTCTTCGCGGAGCTGCGCTGGCCGGCGATGCTCTCCCCGCCCACCCGGTATCCGGTGATGCGGGGGAACTCGGTCGACACGATGGCCGTCGTACCGCCGGCGGCGATCTCGACGGTCTCGTCGGTGTCGGGCGTCTCCGGTTCGGTGACGATCGGAGGCAGCGGCTCGTCGGAGAGGACCTCGATCTCGCCCGCGCCTCCCCCGGTGGTGCCCTGCGCGTCGATCACGAGCAACGCCACGTAGCGGCCGTCCTTGGCGGAATCCAGGGTGATGCGCTGCTTCTCGTCGTTCGCCGTCGGTGCGTGCAGCGTCGCCGTTGCCGAGGCCGCTCCCCATCCGCCGTCGGCCGGAGAGTTGCGCGCCACGTCCGGGTCATCGGTCACATAGACCTCCACCGTCTTGGCGGCGACGCCCTGACCCTTCTTGACCGAGTAGTCGAGGGCCTTCACCGAGAGCGAGCGCTGCAGGTCGACGACGATCCAGTGCGGGAACGGGGCATTCGCGGCATACCGTGATGTCCACTGCGTCGCGAAGTCGCCGTCGAACGCACCCAGCGCGGTGCCGTCGAGCGACGGCGGCGCCGGATAGGGGTCCGACTCGCTCGAGACCGCGTGCAGGCGGTAGTCGGTCTTGGGCACCGGAACGAGGTCGGCGGCCTGCGCGGCCGTCGCCGGGGTGAGCACACCGCCGATTGCGAGCGCGGTCGCCAGCACGGAGCTGAGAGCGACGGCGGCGCGGGGCGGTCGGGAAGGTTTCGACACGTCTTGCCTCTCGATCGGAGCGACGTCGGGAGGAGGGACGCCCCGGTGCGCCGCAAGTGGTCATCGACGATCACATCGATGTTTGCGCTATCACTGTAAGCGGACGCGGTCCCCTATATCAAGGCTTTTTGCCAGGCGAGCGCAAACATGCCTCGAAGTGCTGCGGCAGCGAAACCCACGCTCCGCGCCGAGACCCACCCTCACAGCCGCCTGAGACGATGGGTCTCGGCGCGGAGGATGGGTCTCGGAGCAGCAGCAGAGCGGTCAGGAGCCGATGAACTCCTCGGTCTCACCGAAGGAGGGCTGCTCGCGGATCTCGACCGTCGCGCCGAGTCCGTCGGTGTCGAGCACCACGATCTCGTTGCGGCCCGTCCGCCACAGCGGTGCCGGTGCGTACAGCGTCTCCTGCGGTCCGATCTTCCAGTACCGGCCGAGGAGGAATCCGTTCAACCAGACCATGCCCTTCGAGCCGTCGGGAAAGGCGAGCCAGGCGTCGAGCGGTTCGGCGATGTCGAACGAGGCCACGGCGACCCCGTCGGCGGCGGGGTCGGCGGAAGGGGAGGTCGCCGCAGGAGCGTCGTGCGGGATCAGTCGATGCGTCCACCCGTTGACCAGTCGGCGACCGATCATCACGCCGCGCATGATGCCCTTGCCCTCGCCGGTGTAGGGGCCGTAGTTGATGCGACCCAGGCTCTCGACGACGATGACGAGCCGGCCGGCGCCACCTTCGCGCGGTAGGGGAAGAGACGTCTCGCCATCGCGCTCGAGCACACCGAGCCGAGCGCCGTCGAAGAACACCACCGCCCGGTCATGCAGTCCGTCGATCGTGAGCACGGCCTCGGCGGGAAAGGACACGTCCGCCTGATAGGCGACCAGACCGTCTTCAGCACCGAGCTCTTCGAACGTGCGCGGTCGCGGTGAGACGTCGCCGGTCACGGGGAGAGTCGCGATCAGCTCCCCCAGTGAAGCCCGTGGCTCGAGCGGTGCGGTCGCGGCGCTCTGCCGCTGCGGATCGGCGGGGATCGGGGGGAGCTCACCCGCATGGAACGGCGCGAACATCGACCGCAGCGCATGGAACTTCTCGTTCAGCGTGCCGTCTTCGCCGATCGGCGCATCCGAGTCGTAACTGGTGACGGTCGGCTGCAGCACCTGGTCGTGGTTCGCCCCGTTCCAGAGGCCGAAGTTCGTGCCGCCGTGCGCCATGTAGAGGCTCACAGATCCGCCCGCAGCCAGCAACTCCGCGACCGTGCCGCCGGTGCTCGCGGCGGAGCGCACGTGGTGCCGCTCGCCCCAGTGGTCGAACCAGCCGCCCCACAGCTCGCTGCACATGAGCGCATCACCCTCGCGACGCAGCTCGACCGCCCGCGCGACGCCGGTACCGAAGGTGAAGGTCGCCATCGCGCCCGGAACACTGCCGTGCTCGATCATGTCGCCGGTGATGCCGTCGGCGGTCGTGAGCATCTCGACCATCCCTCGGCGACGGAGCCCCTCGCGCAGGTGTGCGAGGTAGGCGGAATCGCTGCCGAACGAGCCGTACTCGTTCTCGATCTGGATCGCGACGATCGGTCCGCCGTGCGACGCCTGCAGCGGAACGAGGCGGGGGATCAGAGCGTCGTACCACGCATCGACCGCCGCGAGGAAGTCGGCGTCGCTGGTGCGCAGCGCCGCGACCCGCCCCGACAGCCAGGACGGGATGCCGCCGTTGGACCACTCGGCGCAGATGTAGGGACTGGGGCGGAGGAAGACATCGAGTCCGACGTCTCCGGCAAGGCGGATGAAGCGCTCGATGTCGCGCCAGCCGTCGAAGCGCGCATCCCCCTCGACGCGCTCATGGAAGTTCCAGGCGACATACGTGTCGACCGTGTTCGCGCCCATCGCGGCGAGTCGACGGAGGCGGTCCTCCCACTGGTCGGGATGGACGCGGAAGTAGTGGATCGAGCCCGCCAGGATGCGGTGGGCGGCGCCGTCGCGGAGAATCTCCCCGTCGCGCCAGGTCATGGTGGGCGCGCCGATCGGCGACGCGGCGGCCGGGGCGTCGACGGCGACGGAAGAGTCGTCGAGAGCCGAGGCGAGAAGGTCAGGCATAGCGCTCCAAGCACGAGTGTTTGCGTTCACATTATCGCATCACACGACTCGCCGCCTCCTGGATTCACGCCGATTGATCGCTACCATTGAGCACATGTCACCTCGTCGCCCGAGAGACGACCGCGCCCCCAGCCAGGTCGATGTCGCCCAGCTCGCCGGAGTCTCCACGCAGACCGTCTCGCGCGTCATGTCCGGGCAGGACAACGTGCGCCCCGACACCGCCAGGCGCGTGCTCGCAGCGGTCGAAGAGCTCGGCTATCGCGTGCACGCCGCCGCCGCATCCCTCGCCTCCGGCCGCACCCGTGTGCTCGGTGTGATCGTCGTCTCGACCGACCGATACTCGTCGGCGGCCCTCGGCGTCGGCATCCAGCAGGCGGCTGCGGCGAACGGATACACCGTCTCGACGGCGGCCGTCGCCGACCACGCGTCGGCCGAGGCGTTCCTGGAGGCCTTCGACCGGCTGGAGCGTCAGGGCGCGGAGGGCATCATCCTCGGAGTGCCGGTCGAGCTCGAGAGTCCGGCCATGCGGGCGCGCACAGAGCGCACCCCCGCGACCCGCAGCGAGCGCACCTCTCTCGACGAAGACGCCCCGCTCGCCGTCGACCAGCGCGCGATCGCGCGTCTCGCCGTCGAGCACCTGCTCGATCTCGGGCACAAGACCGTCTGGCACGTCTCCGGCGACGACTACTGGACCGAGACGCAGCAGCGCAGCGAGGCGTGGGAACAGACACTCCGCGACCGCGGAATCGTTCCCCCGCCCCTGATCCCTGCCGACTGGACGCCCGAGTCGGGCTACCGCGCCGGTCGCACGATCGCGGCCATCCCCGAGGCCACGGCCGTGTTCGTCAGCAGCGACGAGATGGCGTTCGGCCTGATCCGCGCGCTGCACGAGGCCGGTCGCAGCGTTCCCGACGACGTCTCGGTGGTGAGCGTCGACGACATCGCCCTCGCCGCCTATGCCTCCCCCGCGCTCACCACGGTCCGCCAGCCCTTCGAGGCGATGGGCCGTGCGGCCGCGCTCCGGGTGATCGCTCAGATAGAGGGACACGATGCGGTCGGCGAGATGCCCTCCACCGACCCTCAGCTCATCGTGCGCTCGTCCACCGCGCCGCCGCGCTCTGCGTAGCGCCGCGTTCCGCGGAGCGCAGGGTTCCGCCTAGCGCAGGGCCCTGCGGAGCGCACAGGAGGCGGTCGCCGGACGGAAGCTCACGCCAGTGGCAGCGCCGCTCGCACCACCCACTCATCGCCCTCGATCGTCTGGGTGAACTCACCTCCGAGCAGACCGACTCTTTCTGCGAGGCGTGTCGTTCCGAATCCTCCAGAAGGCAGACGGTTGCGCAGGCCGGTGACGCCACGGCGATTCCTGACCTGCAGCGAGATGGTCTGCGCATCTGCTTCGACGTGAATGCGCACCGGCCCCTTCCGTCCGTGTTTCAGGACGTTCGTGGTGCTCTCACGGAGAACGCGTGCCAGAGCAGAGTCCATCATGCGAGGCACGGGTTGCGAGAGATTCGAACTCACCGCCGGTGAGTATCCCGCAGTGCGCAACGTCGCCACCATGTCGGTCAGTGTCGTCTCGAAGTCGTCGATCCGCCCTGTCGACACCTCGCCGTGGCCGGGTTCGATGAGGCGTCGAACGTCCCGAAGCGCGCGCCGAGCCGCATCACCGATCTCACGATGGATCTCGGCCCGCAGCACCGGATCGTCCTGACGTTCGACGACCCTGGCCTGCATCGCGATCGCTGTCAGGTCGTGCGCGATGACGTCATGCAGTTCGTCGGCAATGAGCAGACGCTCGTCACGGCGGAGTTCTGCCATCACGGATGCCTGTTCTCGGGCAGTCGCGGCCAACCGCTGTTCACGGCCACGCGCAGACCGCATCAGCAGCCCTGCGGCACCAGAGACCACCGCGATCAGGAGCCCGATCTCGATGAGGACCGGCTCGGAAGGTCGCAGCATGACGATCTTCGCCGCGCTCAACAGCAGCAGTCCGGCGAAGACGATGATCACTCGCGTGGATCCGGTTCTGACCACCACTCCGGTGGCCACGGCCAGCGCCGTGAAGGCGGACCCATCCCACCCGGTCAGGAACGCGAGGACCATCGCCGCAGCGAACATGGCCACGGCGATCGGCGGCGAGACCAAGAACACAGCGAAGAGCCCCGTGACCCCCAGGTCGAGCAAGCCCGCGAGAGTGAACGAGTTGCCGAGAGCCGCCGTGAGCAGGATGGTGCCCATCGCGCCGCCGACGACCACGAGGAGGACCACCCGCTCGGCCGTGTTCATCGGAGCGGGGGCCTCAAATGCGTGCGACGCGCCGGATGTCTGGAAGATGGTCCGCACGTTGCTCACAGTCCATTATCGCGACATCATCCACCTGGCACCGATATTCCGGCCGTCGCCCTTCCTTCCACTCGAAGTGTGGTCCCACGTCCACACCCGTCGGTACTTTCGTACCTCCTCACGACGATTCGACCTCGTGACGCATTGCAATGACATACATTTGTACCGCGAACTTCAACTTTGATCCCCTTTAAGGCGCACCGAGCAATCACGCCCCTTTCTTCGTGTTAGCTTTTCGACGGTCAGGCGGCAGAAGAGCCTGACAGCAATCTGCTCGAATGTCTCACCGAAAGGAAAGGGGGAAATCTATGTGGTCATTTCTAGCCAAAATCGGCGGCGCGGGAGTACGGGTCGTCAATTGGGCACGAAACAACTGGGGCACGGTTCAGAAATGGATCGATGCCGGGAAGTCCATCGATTGGATCATCCGCACCATCACCGGCATCATCGGCGGGTGACACACAACGTCGCGAAAGCACATCTTTTGTCGCGACTGTTCATCAACACTTACTCGACATCGGCCAACGAGGACTCGGGTGTCGTAATCGAAAACGCAACGGAGAAACATTAAATGGGTACAGTAATCAAGCTGGTCACGAAGTACGGCGCACAGGCCGTCGCTTGGGTGTGGAACAACTCGAAGCGCGTGGGCGAGATGCTGGCAAGAATGTCGCCTGAAGAAGTGGCGAAGGTTATCGCCCAAATGTTCGGATAAATCAATTCCGGGTGATGGCCTCGGGGTAGACTGAGGCCATCACCACCCACTCGACTCACCACAGAAAGAAATCTGATGCAACTGGCGCCCAAGGCCGTAGCCGTCGATATCTTGCGCGGGGCAATAGTGTGGGCGATACTCCTCATCGCTGCCGTCAGTCTGGTGCTCGGAATCCCGGCCCTGCAGATCCCCGTCGTGTTCGCCGCTCTGGTACTCGCCGTGATCGTTCTGATCGTCGAGCTCGCATGGCTGACGCCGGCCGCCGTGCGGAGCTTTCGCTATTCCGTCTCACCTGACGGAATCCATACTTCGGCGGGCGTCATCTTCAGGCGAGAGAACTTCGTCCCCATGCAGCAGATCCTTATCGTCGAGCGGCGCCAGGGACCCATCCTGCGATCCTTCGGGCTGGTGAAGGTGCGATTCCGGGTTCCCGGATCGTTCATCGACATCGACGGCGTCACGGACGACGCCTTCGCCGTTCTGCAACGAGAAGTCCGCTCGGCGCATGCTCCCGACGATCATGGTTGAGAGGAACAGCCGCGTCATGGTCGCGATCGTCTGTGTTCGCGCCCTCCTCGGTGGCACCCTCGGTCTCGCGGTCGCCCTTCTCATCAGCGCTCTGGTCGGCAAGGCCGTGCCGCTCGCCGTCTACCTGATCCTGATCGTCGGGTTCGTCGTCCGCCTCGCACTCGCCGTGGCCGAGTGGCGAACAACGACGTATCAGCTCCTCGAGTCCGAACTCGTCTACCGGTCAGGGTACGTCAACTCGAGTTCGTTGCAGGTTCCGTGGTCGAGCGTCCGGGGTGTGCACGTCGAGACACCCTGGCTTCTGCGGCTGTTCGGGCGTTCGGAGCTCAGGGTCGCGCACGGCGCCGGGGAGACGAGCGATGTTCATTTCAAAGCGCTTTCTCCCGCAGCCATCGCTGAACTGCGCACCCGCATCGAGAGCACCCAGACCGTGGGTGCTCTCGATGTACGGTTCTCGGACGACACCGAGGACTTCACACGCGCAGGTATCTGGCTGTACGCCTTCACGCATTCGCGGTGGTACGTCATCTTCCCCCTCGCCATCGCCGCGATCGGATTGCTCTCGCAGTTCCTGGAACGCGACATCATTCAGACTTCATTCCACCTGTGGCAGTGGTTGACCCAGCTGCCGGTCGAGATGCTGATCGTCGTGCTGGCGGGCATGTGTGCGTTGGCGACGGCGACGGGTGTCGTTTCCCGGTTGGTGGAGATGTCGAACTTCCGGATCCGTCAGACGGAGGAACTCATCGAGACCCGACAGGGACTGCTCTCGACGAGAACGCGAACGATCAACGCCACGGACATCACCCTGCTCGACCTGCACCAGCCACTCCTGTTCCGTCTGGCTCGTCGCAGTATCGTTCGCGTGTCGGGCGGATCGGGTGAGGGAGACCCACCCAATTTCGTGTCACCTCATGCGACGGCGCAGGAGGCGACCTCAGCGATTCGCAGCGTCTTCCGGGGCCACGACGAAGGCACCCTTCTCGCTCGGTCGAGGATCTCCGGCCTGCTCACCATCGGTGGTCTCTGGATCGGCGTGATCATACTCATCCAGTCGTTGATCGGCACGGCCTGGTCGGTTGCGGCAGGGGCAACTCTGATTGCCATCGTCGCATTCTGGATCGTGCGCGCACCGACAAGGCTCTTCCTCTCGCGCGACGGGGTCGTGGAGATTCGTCGAGGAGTTCTGTTCCGCCGGAGATTCCTCTTCCGGGCATCGTCGATTCTGTACTACGAATCCGTCGTCAGCCCTGTGGGTCGATGGCTCCCTGCGAACAAGTTGAAGATCACGATTGCCGACAGAGGTACTCGTGACATCTCCGTGAGGGCTGTCCCTCTGGCAGAGGTGCATGTGGCGGTTCAGGCACTCGCCCGATTGGATCAGGTCGGGACGTATCGATACAGCCGGATTCCTGAGGTGATGGAGGACGAGACAGACGACATGCGCGATGACGTCGGCGCGATGGGATGACATGCGACCGATACGTGTGGTGATCGTCGATGACGATGCGCTGGTACGTCGCGCATTGAGGGTCTTCCTCGAGGATGCGGATGACATCGAGGTCGTCGCTGAGGCACCGGACGGCATAGCCGGCGTCGCCCTCGTCGAGCAGCAGCGGCCCGACATCGTCCTCCTCGATATGCAGATGCCCCGTATGGGCGGCGTCCAGGCAGCGCACGAGATCGTTCGGGCCGTCCCGAACGCCCGGATTCTGGCGATCACGACCTTCGGCTCCATCGACATGATCCTGCCGATGCTTCGTGCCGGCGCGTCAGGCTATCTTCTGAAGGATGCCGAGCCCGAGGCGATCATCGACGCCGTCCGCCTTGTTCACGCGGGGGCCGCAGCACTGTCCGCCGCGATCACCGCTCGCCTGATCGAAGCCGCTCAGACCGGTGATGTCGAGACTACCGACGAGTTCCCCGACGGACACCTGCTGTCGGAACGGGAGCATGAGACTCTCATGCAACTGGCGCTCGGGCGTTCGAACGCCGAGATCGCTCGGTCCATTCATGCGTCGGAGAGCACAGTGAAAACACATGTCAGCAGCATCATGGCCAAATGGCGTGTGAACAGCCGTGTGCAGATCATCATCCGCGCGGCCCGTGGAGGGCTCGTCCGATTCGACTGAGAACCACCGAGACAGGGCCGAAGTGCACGATTATCCCGCGTCGACCCCGCGCCGGCAACCGGCCCGCAGACTCACCAGCGACCGTGCCGGTGCTCCCACTCGTCCTCGACCGTGCGGCGCCGCCCCGCGACGATGCCGGCGGGGATCGCGACGATCAGCACACCGGCGATGACGAGAAGCGGAATCCGCCAGCCCGCGGTCGTCTCGTGGAGCAGACCGACCAGCAGGGGGAAAGTCGCCGCGATGGCGTAGCCGATGCTCTGCACGAAGCCGCTCAGTGCCACCGCGCTCTCCGGAGTGCGGGCGCGGATGCTGAGCAGCACCAGACTCAGCGGGAACATGATGGCCGTGAGCCCGAAGATGCTCACCCACAGCGGCAGGGCCACGGTCGGCGCGAACAGGAAGCCGGCGAGCCCCACCAGCCCTCCGCCGACCGCGACGAAGAAGAGCGGGCGCGTCGCCTGGAAGCGCACGACGAGGATCGGCACGAGCAACGAGCACGGGAGACCGATCAGCGCGAAGAGGGAGAGCAGGAAGCCTGCGGTCGCCGGGGTGACGCCACCGATGTCCACGAGCATGGTCGGCATCCACGCGAACGAGACGTACGCCATGGTCGACGACGCCCCGAAGACGATCGCGAGCGCCCAGGCGAGCGGAAGCCGCCACAACCGGGCGAAGTACCGGCGGTTCGCCGGGGTGGTCGAGATCGGACCGGTCGCGACGGCCACCGCATCCTGCACGTCGTCGACGTCATCGGTCGGGTCGGGGACCAGGGGCTCGTTCTTCACCGGCTCGCGCTTCACCGGCTCGACCGCCCGCGAGCCGTTCTTCAGCAGCAGTGCCACCCAGGGCACCAGCGCGATACCCGCGACGATGCCCCACATCCCCAGCGACACCCGCCAGCCGAGAGAGTCGGCCACCGGCACGGCGACCAGCGGGGGCAGGAACGTCGATACCGCCATCGTGGTCGAGTAGATGGTCATCATCACCCCGAGCCGATCCGGGAAGTACTTCTTCACCAGCGGCGGGAGGAGCACGTTGCCCGAGCCGACGCCCGCGAACACGACCGCGGTGGCCGCGAGCAGAGTCGTCGAATCGAACGCGAGACCGCGCAGCAGCAGCCCCAGAGCCATGAGCGTGATCGCGGCGACCGCCATCCGCTCCAGGCCGAATCGACGCTCGAACAGCGGCGTGAGCAGACCGAAGATCGCGAAGCAGACCGGCGGTGCGGCACCGATGAGGCCGACGACGACCGGCGAGACCGGGAAGTCCTCGGCGACGTGGTCGATGACCGGTGACAGGGAGGCGACCGCCGAGCGCAGCGAGAACGCCACCAGGACGATCCCCACGAGTGCGAGAGCCCGACCCTGCCAGAGCGGTCGCGCACTCGGCATCGTCATGAGGTCTGTGACCCCTCCACCCAGGCCAGGTATTCATCCGAGACGGTGCCGGTCACGTACCGGCCGTCGAAGCAGCTCATGTCGAGATCGGTGAGCGCCGAGCCCTCGATGATCGCGGCCTTGAGGTCTTCGACCTCCTGGTAGACCAGGTGATCGCAACCGAGCTCCTCGGCGATCTCGGGGATCGTGCGCCCGTGCGCGATGAGCTCGTGGCGCGACGGCATGTTGATGCCGTACACGTGCGGGTGCCGCACGGGAGGCGCAGCGGAAGCGAACGTGACCGAGGCGGCGCCGGCATCGCGCGCCATCTGGATGATCTCCTTGGAGGTGGTGCCCCGCACGATCGAGTCGTCGATCAGGAGCACGTTCTTGCCCTGGAACTCGGTCGACATGGCGTTGAGCTTCTGGCGCACGCTCTTCTTGCGCACCGCCTGTCCCGGCATGATGAAGGTGCGGCCGACGTAGCGGTTCTTGTAGAAGCCCTCGCGGTACTCGATCCCGAGCTTGCGGGCGACCTCCATCGCCGCAGGGCGCGACGAGTCGGGGATCGGCATGACCACGTCGATCTTGTCCATCGGCACGTGCTTGGCGATCGTGTCGGCGAGCCGGTCGCCCATGCGCAGACGCGACTCGTACACCGAGATGCCGTTCATGACGGAGTCGGGACGGGCGAGGTAGACGTACTCGAAGGCGCACGGTGCGAGAGTGGCGGCCGTGGCGCACTGCTTCGAGAACAGCTCTCCGTCGTTGGTGATGAAGATCGCCTCGCCGGGCTCGACCTCGCGCACGACGTCGTAGTCGCCGTTCTCGAGCACGAGCGACTCGCTCGCGACGACCCACTCGTCCTTGCCCTCGGCGCCGGGGACGGTCGAGGGACGACGGCCCAGGATCAGCGGACGGATGCCGAACGGGTCGCGGAAGGCGAGCAGACCGTAGCCGGCGATGACGGCGATCACGGCGTAGGCGCCTTCGATGCGCTCGTGCGTGCGCGCCACGGCCTCGAACACCCGCTCGGGGTCGAGGTCGACGGTCGAGGTCGTGTTCTGCAGCTCGCCGGCGAGCACGTTGAGCAGCAGCTCGGTGTCGCTGGAGGAGTTGAGGTGGCGGCGATCGCGCTTGGCCATGTCGGCAGTGAGCTCACGCGTGTTGGTGAGGTTCCCGTTGTGGATGAGGATGATGCCGTACGGCGCGTTCACGTAGAACGGCTGCATCTCCTCTTCGTTCGAGGCCGTGCCCTTGGTGGCGTAGCGCACGTGGCCGAGACCCACGTTGCCGAGCAGGGCTCGCATGTCGCGGGTGCGGAACGCCTCACGGACCATTCCCTGCGCCTTGGCGTTGTGCATCACGCCGTTCGCCTCGGCGGTGGCGATTCCCGTCGCATCCTGGCCGCGGTGCTGCAGCAGCAGGAGTGCGTCGTAGATGTCCTGATTGACCGGGGCAGAGCCCACCATTCCGACGATGCCGCACATGGGCTCTTACTTCGCTCCGTCCGCGTAGGCGCCGACCAGGCGCACTGCTCCACCGTCGACGCCCTTGGCGCCCTGTTCGAACTCGCCGGCCGGACGCGGCCCGAAGCCGACGGTCCCGACCTGCCACGAGGGCATGCCCTCGGCGTTCAGCGCCGCGATCGCGGCATCCTTCTTCTCCGCAGCGACCACGGCGAGGAAGCCGATGCCGAGGTTCCAGGTGCCCTCCGCCGACTCCAGCGTGGACCCGGCGATATCGCTGAGCACGCGGAAGACCGGGCTCGGCGACCAGCTGCTGCGGTCGACCTCGACCCAACTGCCCTGCGGGAGCACGCGCGCGAGGTTCGCCGCGATGCCTCCGCCGGTGACGTGGCTGAGGGCGTGCACGCCGCCGGTGCCGGTCGAGGACCCGAGCTGCTCGATCAGGCGCAGCAGGGGAAGCGTGTAGAGGCGGGTCGGCTCGAGGAGCGCTTCACCCCAGGTCGTGCCGAAGTCGGCGGCGTTGTCACCGTAGCCGATGCCCGCGCGGGTCACGATGTGACGAACCAGGGAGTAGCCGTTGGAGTGCAGTCCGCTGGAGGCGACCGCGATCACCGCGTCGCCGTCCTGCACGAGTTCCGCGCCGAGGATCGCATCGGCCTCGACCACTCCGGTCGCCGCTCCCGCCACGTCGTAGTCGCGGGGGCCGAGCAGGCCCGGGTGCTCCGCGGTCTCTCCGCCGACCAGCGCGGTGCCGGTGGCCGAGCACGCCTGCGCGATGCCGCGGACGATGTCGGCGATCCGCTCCGGGACGACCTTGCCGCACGCGATGTAGTCGGTCATGAAGAGCGGCTTGGCGCCCACCACGACGATGTCGTCGACGACCATGCCGACCAGGTCCTGCCCGATCGTGTCGTGCTTGTCGATCGCCTGCGCGATCGCGACCTTCGTGCCGACGCCGTCTGTGCTGGTCGCGAGCAGCGGGCGACGGAAGTCGCGCAGCGCGCTGGCATCGAACAGGCCGGCGAAACCGCCGACACCGCCGAGCACTTCGGGACCGTGCGTCGCGCGCACGGAAGACTTCATCAGCTCGACGGCGAGATCACCTGCAGCGGTGTCGACGCCGGCTTCGGAATAGGGATTGGTGGGGGAGGCAGCCACGTCTCCAGCCTACCGCCCACGGCCGGTCCGACTCTCCGCGAAGTCGGACCTCGGATCCGGAGCCCCGAGCCGCCTACGATGGGGCCATGGCCGACAAGCCGCAGTGGCTCATCCGCGAAGACGCGAGCGTACCCGTGCTCGTCGCGCTCGCGCTGCGGCAGCGCCTCGGCATCCGGGTTCCGGAAGACCTGCCGAGCCTCCGCGAACTCGCCGTCCGCGCGCCGGATGCCGTCGACGCCTCCCCCACGATCGAGGCCCAGTGGCGCGACTACTGGGACATGACGGTCGAGCCGCGCGCGCATCCTTCCGACGTGCCACTCGAGCTCATCGACGGGTTCGACACCCTGGTCGCCCTGCCCGCCCACGGTGCGGAGGAGCTCACAGCGGCCATCGCCCCGCAGGCGACGTCGGCTCTGCTCTACGCGCGCGCCGCGCACGACCGCTACGTGAGTTCGATGAAGAGCCACACCGGCGGCGACGCATACCGCGCTTATGCGAGTGCGATCGCGGAGTTCGAGCGCGAAGTCGGCCGACGCGCGCACTCGTTCGAGCTCAACGTGCAGGTGCTGCCGTTCTCGCAGCGCGGCATCTGGTGGATCGGGGCGCTCACGGTGGCGGTGACCGACGGTCTGCGCCGCGACGTCGTGGCGTTCGACGCCGCGATCCGTCCGGTGATCGCCGAGCTGGCCTAGAGCTCAGTCCTCGTCGACGACGGTTTCGCGGTCGACCCGGACGACGCGGTCGTGACGGCGGGCGATGCGCTCCAGGATCAGACCGGTGACGCCGCCGAGCGCGATGCCGATCGGCACCGTCCACAGCAGCAGGAAGCCGAACACCTGACCGGGCGGGTAGACGACGTCGAGGGCCTGCGACTCGTCGAAGCTGCCGGTCCAGGTGAGGATGCCGGCCGCGATCACGCCGACCACGACGCCGATGCCCATGAGCACGCCGTACCGCGGCACACGGCGCACGGTCGCTTCGACGGTCTGGTGGGAATCGGTGGGGGCCATGCATCCATTGTCCCACCGCCGACGCATGTCGCGTACCCGGGTCGTCGCGGAAGAACGGCCCTCCCCGCGTCCGCTGCAGGAAGGGCCGTTCCGTATCGCGTCTCGACTAGACCTCGGTCGTCGTCTGCGCGGTCGCGTCCTCGCGGTTGCGGCGGGAGATGAGCACACCACCGGTCGCCGCCAGCGCCACGACCACCAGGCCGCCGACGATCCACGGCCACACCGGAGCGTCCCCGGATGCAGCGGGCTCGGTCGCGGTGGTCACCGCGGCGGTGGCCTCGGAATCGGAGGCGGGCTTCTCCTCCGCGACGCCGCAGGCCGCGCCCACCGGGATCACGGCGGTGACCGGGTCGAGCTGCTCACCTGCGGCGTAGGTGCCGAATGCGGATGCTCCGGCCTCGGTCAGCGTGGTCGGGACTGCGTTGAGCGTCAGCACGCCGTCGACGACCGCCGCGTCGCCGAGCGCGAACTCCGCGAGGCGAACGCCCTGCTGATCGATGCTCTCGCCGCCCTGCGTGGTGCCGGTCACGTCGAAGACCAGGTAGCCCTTGTCTCCGGCGAGCTCGACGGCGGCGTTCGCGAGCGTCGTGTTCAGCGCACCGTCGTGACCTGTGAAGGTGATGCTGCCGCCGTAGGTCACGAGGCCGGTGAGGGTCTCGTCGTCGAACGAGCCGGTGCCGTTCTCCCACACGTAGTCGGGGTAGCGGTAGGCGACGTCGGTGAGGGTCCACCCACCCTTCGCGATGCCCTCGATGTAGGTACGGAACGACTCCTTGTATCCCCACTCGAGCGTGGCACCCTCGACCGTGCAGACGCCGATCGCGGCGGTCGCCCTGTTCAGGGTGAACACGAGACCGCGGCTCACGGATCCCTGGAACGTGAGCGTGTGCTCGCCGTCCTCGAGACTCGCAGGGAGGGCACCCGACCAGGTCGCGACACCGTCCGCGTCGGCCGTCACCGTCTCGAGCAGCACGGGGGTCGAGTACACGACGACCTTGATGCCGGTCTCGTTCGCGCGGAACCCGGATGCCGACACTGTGGCCGGCTGGCCGGACGCCAGTGCGGACAGATTGGCCTCGTCGACCTCGATGCCGGCGGTCGCCGGCGGAGTCGCCGGGAGCGTCGTCTTGGGCTTCACGACCGCCGCAGCCACCGTGCCGCTCGACCCGGCGGGTGCCGCGGAGACCGAGCCGATCGTGAACGTCACCGGATTCAGCGTGGTGCCGTAGCCCGACAGCACACGGTCGCGTCCCTCCGCGGTCAGCGCCGCGGGGGCCGCCGTGTAGGTCACCGCACCGTTGGCCGTGATGCGCGCCGCGTTGGAGAGATCGAGCGTCGCGAACGGCACCTGTGCGCCGCCGCTCGTGACGTACAGCGTCGCCGCCGATGCCGAGGTGATGCGGATCTGCGGGTTCGACACGGTCACATCGAGCACGCCCTGGTGACCGGTGAAGCGCACCGAGCCGCGATAGACGACGCTGCCGAGGCCGGTGTTCACGTCGAAGTCGCCGCCGACGGTCTGACCGAACTGGAACTGCCCGCCCGAACGGGTCGCGCCGTCGGATACCGCGATAGAGCCCTTCGCGATGTCACCCGTGATGTAGTTCGTGAACGACGACGAGATCGCCCAGCGGAGCGAACCGCCGGGGACGCTCGCCGGCGGATTCGTCGGGGTGACCGGCTTCTCCGGCACCTCCGGCACCTTCACGTCGAGCAGGGCGTCCCACTGCGCGGGCGTGATGGTCACGGTCGAGCGGGCGTAGATCGTGCTCGCACCGGGATTCGAGTGCTGCTGCCACACGATGACCTCGTACGCCTTGGTGCGGTCGAGGTTCTTCGCTGCCGTCGTCAGATCGAGCGAGAGTGCTCCGAACGTGACCTTCTGCGCCCACTGCATCGCGAGGAATCCGCCTTCGGCGTTCACCGCTCCCTCTGTTCCGGCCTCGATCAGTGCGACGTAGGCGCCGGGGATCTCGCCGAGATTCCTGGCGGCGGCGGTGACGGTCAGACCGTCCTTCGCCGTCGCCGTCTTCACGGTCGTGACGACGGCCGGCCCTGCCGGGAAGAGCGTGTCCCACTGCGCGTCGGTCACCGTGACCGTGCTCCGCGCGTAGATCGTGCCGGCATCCGGCATCGAGTGCTGCTTCCAGACGATGACCTCATAGGACTTCGTGCGGTCGAGCGTGTCGGTGGCCGCCGTCAGGTCGACGGCGAACGCGCCTCCGGAGATGTTCCGCACGTACTGCATCGCGAGGAAACCACTGCTGCCGGTGACGTTCGCCTCGGTGCCCTTCTCGATCAACGCGACGTAGGCGCCGCTGACCGCACCGAGCGCCGAAGCGGATGCCGTGACGGTCAGGCCGTCCTTCGCCGTCGCGGCCTTCACGGTCGCGGTCACGACGGGCGCGACACCGTAGTTCAGGGCGACGCTGCGCTCCTGGTCGGCGTTGACCACTCCCCCGGCGGCATACGTGTAGATCCCATAGGAACCGGGGGCCGCCGCGGCGTCCTTCAGCGTCAGTGTCGCCTGGAACGTGCCGTCGGCCGCGATGTCGACCCACTGCGCGCGGATCGCGCTCTGGTACTGCGCGGGAACCTGATTCAGCACGCCCTCGGCCAGAGCCCACGTCTGCGCACCGACGGAACGGCTGGAAGATGCCGCACCCGTCGAGGGCTGCCATGCCGAAGCGAAGTTGCCGAACACCACGTAGGTGCCCTGCGGAAGGTGCTTGGGAATCGGCATCCCGCGTCCGCCGATGTTCGCGCCGGGGTCGTAACCCGAGCCCTTCACGACGACCTTGTCGCCGGACTTGAGCGCCACACCGGCGGCCGGAGTCGTGCCGTCGGCGAGGAACACCTCGATCGCCGGGGAGGACGGGGCCGGCCGCAGGCTCTCCCACTGCGCATCGGTGATGGTGATGGCCGCGCGGGCGTAGATGGTGCTCGCGTCGGGGTTGGAGTGCTGCCTCCACGCGATCACCTCGTACGACTTCGCACGGTCCAGCGTGTCGGCGGCGGCGGTCAGGTCCACCGTGAAGACGCCGCCGGAGATCGGGCGCACGTACTGCATCGCGAGGAACCCGCCGCTGCCGGTGACGTTCGCCTCGGTGCCCTTCTCGATCAACGCGACGTACGCACCCGGGATCGCTCCGAGCTTGGTGCCGGATGCCGTGACGGTCAGACCGTCTTTCGCCGTCGCGGTCTTCACCGTCGCGGCGACCGCGGGGGTCTCGGTGTAGTTCAGGGCGACGCTGCGCTCCTGGTCGGCGTTGATGACGCCGCCGGCCGCGTAGGTGTAGACCCCGTAAGAGCCGGGCGCCGCCGCGGCATCCTTCAGGGTCACCGTCGCCTGGAACGTGCCGTCGGCCGCGATGTCGACCCACTGCGCGCGGATCGCGCTCTGGTACTGCGCGGGAACCTGGTTCAGCACGCCCTCGGCGAGAGCCCAGGCCTGAGACCCTGAGGATCGCGTCGCAGAAGCGGCACCCGTCGAGGGCTGCCATGCCGAAGCGAAGTTGCCGAACACCACGTATGTGCCCTGCGGAAGGTGCTTCGGGATCGGCACACCACGGCCCTCGGTCCCGAGGTTCGCCGCCGGGTCGTAACCCGAGCCCTTCACGACGACCTTGTCGCCGGCCTTGAGCGCCACACCGGCGGCCGGAGTCGTGCCGTCGGCGAGGAACACCTCGATCGCCGCCGACTTCGGGGTCTCGCCCGGGTCGGTCCCCGGATCCGTACCGGGGTCGGTCCCCGGATCCGTACCGGGGTCGGTCCCCGGACCGGTACCGGGGTCGGTTCCCGGATCGGTGGGGGCGGCACCGAAGACCGCGTCCCACTGCCCGGCCGAGATGCCGACGTCGCCGCGGCCGTAGATCGTGGTCTCGTTCGGGTTCGAGTGCTTCTGCCAGACGAGAACCTCATAGGTCTTCGTGCGGTCCAGCGAGCCGGCCGGTGCGTCGAGCGTGAACGTGCTCGCCCCTCCGGCGACGGTCGGCATCACGAAGGCGGCGTACCCGCCACCACCGGAGAGGCCCGCTTCCGTCCCCTTCACGATGAGCGCGGCGTATGCGCCCTCGACTTCAGGCAGACCGCTCGCCTGCACCTGCACACTCACTCCGGAGGCGCCTGCGGAGGCGACCGTGGCAGTGACCATCGCACCGGCGGCGTGCGCGGGCGGCACGATCACGGCGCCGGCGGCGATGAGGAGGAAGGAGACGAAAGCGGCGAGCAGCACGCGTATGCGTGCGCTCCCGGGGGATGCTGTGGCTGTGGCGTTCACGGTTCTCCATGGCTCCGGGCGCGCAGAAGCACACGCGCGCCGGCGGTGCCGCAATGCAGTCGGGCGAGGGTTGGATGTTGGTTAGGCTCAGCTAAGTAAGCCGCCGCCCCTGAGCGTAGAGGGGGGAATCAGCACGCGTCAAGTTTTAGGATAGCCTTGCCTAATGCGTCGCGCTTCCGCCCTTCTCCTCGTCGCCGCGTTGGCCGTCGGGCTCACGGCCTGCACCGAGCCGGGAGGCACGGCCGCACCGGCCGCCGTCGCCGACGACGACTGCCCCCAGGCATCCCTCCCGCTCGCCGCACTCGATCTGATCGACGACGTCCGCGCGCACACCGGCCCATCCACCGCCTGCCTCTCGACCCACGCGATCGCGCCCGTCGACGACGACAGCGCTCCGACGCTGCCTGTGACGGTGACCGACAGCGAAGGCCACGAGATCGAGATCACCGATATCGACCGGATCCTCCCGATCGACATCTCGGGCACGATCGCGTCGACCGTGTTCGCACTCGGGCTCGGCGATCAGGTCGTCGGTCGCGACGCCTCCACCGTCTTCGCCGGCACCGAAGAGCTCCCCGTCGTGACCAAGACCGGCCACACGCTCAATGCCGA
The DNA here is from genome assembly GCF_002377845.1 of Microbacterium sp. UBA3486. Taxonomy (NCBI): domain Bacteria; kingdom Bacillati; phylum Actinomycetota; class Actinomycetes; order Micrococcales; family Microbacteriaceae; genus Microbacterium; species Microbacterium sp. UBA3486. Next base: position 20,012 of record NZ_DFQP01000057.1, on the reverse strand, counting down.
GGCGATCCTCGAGCTGGCCCCGACCGTCGTCCTCACCGACACCACGATCGGCCCGAAGGAGGTGCGTCAGCAGCTGCGCGACGCGGGCATCTCCGTCGTCGTGATCTCCAGCGACCGGCGGCTCGACACCACGGACGCACTCGTGACCGAGATCGCCACGGCCCTCGGCGTGCCTCGCCGCGGGGAAGCGCTCATCGATCGACTGGACGCCTCGGTCGACGAGACGCTCGCGGAGATCGCCGAGATCGTTCCCGCCGACGAAGCCGATCGCGCCCGGATGCTGTTCCTCTACGTCCGCGGCAGCGCGAACGTCTACTACATCTTCGGAGAGGACTCCGGGGCCGACTCGCTGATCGACGCGGTGGGCGGGGTCGATGTGGCGGCCGAGATCGGGTGGGAGGGCATGAAGCCGATGACCGCCGAGGCCCTCGTCGCCGCGCAGCCCGACGTGCTGGTGATGATGACCGACGGGCTCGAATCCGTGGGCGGCATCGACGGGCTGATCGAGCGGATCCCCGCCGTGGCGCAGACCCCCGCCGGTGCGAACCGCCGCGTGATCGACATGGCCGACAGCGAGATCCTGAGCTTCGGTCCGCGCACCGCCGACGTGATCGGCGCTCTGGCCCGCGCCCTGTACGCCCCCGAGCCCGCGAAGTGACCGGGGAGGTCGTCACCCCGACTCCGACGAGGCACCGGGGCCTGCGCTTCACCCTGGTGACGGTGGGCCTGGTGATCGCGCTCGCGATCACGTGCATCGTGTCGATCACGAGCGGGCAGTACGACCTCTCCCCCACCTCCCTCATCGGCGTGCTCCTGCGCGGCGTCGGGGTCGACACCGCGTGGGCTCCGTCGGCATCCACCGACTACGGCGTGATCTTCACCCTGCGCATGCCCCGCATCGTGCTCGGCCTCCTCGTCGGCGCCGCCCTCGCGGTCTCGGGTGTGCTCATGCAGGCGATCTTCGGCAACCCGCTCGCGGACGCGGGCGTGGTCGGCGTCTCCTCGGGCGCGGCGCTCGGCGCAGCGGCGAGCATCACGTTCGGGCTCGCGACCTTCGGCATGTGGACCACGCCCGCGTTCGCATTCCTCGGGGGCCTGGTCGCGGTGTTCTCGGTGTACTTCATCAGTCGCTCCGGAGGTCGCACCGAGGTCGTGACCCTCCTGCTCACCGGTATCGCCATCAATGCGATCGCGGGCGCCGGCATGGCCTTCTTCACTTTCCTCGGCACCACATCCACCCGCGAGCAGATCGTGTTCTGGCAGCTCGGGTCGCTGAACGGCGCGCTGTGGTCGAACATCCAGCTCGTCGCACCGCTCATGCTGATCGGTGTGGCGGTCGCGCTGATCGTCGCACCGCGCCTGGATCTCTTCGCGCTCGGCGAGCGCACCGCGCGACACCTCGGCGTCAATGTCGAGCTGCTGCGGATCGTGGTGATCGTGACGGTCGCGCTGCTGGTGTGCGCGGCGGTCGCCTTCGCCGGGATCATCGGATTCGCCGGTCTCGTCGTGCCACACCTGATGCGGATGATGATCGGCCCCGCCCACGTGCCGCTCGTGATCGCCTCGGCGCTCGGCGGCGCACTGCTCATCGCGGTCGCCGACCTCGTGGCCCGCACGGCCGTGCCGCTCGCCGATCTGCCCATCGGCATGATCACCTCGCTCGTGGGCGGCCCGTTCTTCCTGTGGCTTCTCGTGCGCACCCGTCGTCGCTCGGGAGGGTGGGCATGACCGTCAGGCTCCGCGGGTCGGGACTCACCGTGCGCGTCGGCGAAGGGCGGACGATCCTCGACGACGCGTCCATCGCGATCCGCTCCGGAGAGGTCCACGCCCTCGTCGGGCCGAACGGGGCGGGCAAATCCACCCTGTTCGGAGTGCTCGCCGGAGATATCACAGCCCAGGCCGGCGCGGTCGAGCTCGACGGCCAGCCGATCGAGCGCGTCAAGCCGCGCACGCTCGCCCAGCAGCGGGCGGTGCTCCTGCAGGAGAACACCGTCACGTTTCCGTTCAGTGCAGAGCAGGTCGTGCAAATGGGAAGGACTCCCTGGGCCCGCACACCGGCGGCCGACGACGACGACGAACGGGTGTCCGCAGCGATGGCGCAGACCGAGGTCACGGCACTCCGGGCCCGTGCGGTGCCGTCGCTGTCCGGCGGCGAGCGCGCCAGGGTCGCCCTCGCCCGCGTGCTCGCCCAGAGCACCGGCCTCCTGCTGCTCGACGAACCGACCGCGGCTCTCGACCTGAAGCACCACGAAGACGTCATGCGGCTGATCCGCGGACGCGCGGATGCCGGGATCGCAGTCGCCATCGTGCTGCACGATCTCAATGCCGCCCTCGCGCATGCCGACCGGGTCACGCTGCTCGCCGAGGGCAGGGTCGCGGCGACGGGCACTCCGGCCGAGGTGCTGACCGCCGAGCGGATCGAGCAGGTCTACGGCCAGGCGGTCGACGTGTTCCCGCATCCGGTGACCGGGGTTCCGTTGGTGGTCGCTCGGCGCTGATCCGCTCGGGGCTAGGACTCCTCCCGCAGCGAGCGGATCATGCTCCGGAGGATCTTCAGCGCACCCGCCTGCTCTTCCTCGGTCATGCCGGAGAGCATCCGGACCTCCACCGAGCGGACGGCAGCAGTCGCCGTCGCGAGACTCTCACGGCCGCGGTCGGTGAGGCGGGCGGGGAGAGCCTTGCCGACCGGGGCCTCCGCCGGCCTGGTCACGAACCCGTCCCGCTCCAGCGCCTGCAGCAGCACGTTCATCGACTGTCGCGTGACGAATGCACCTCGTGCGAGCTCGGAGTTCGACAGCCCGGGTCGTTGCGCCAGCAGTTCGAGGCAGGAGTAGTGGGTGATGGTCATCCCGAGCGGGCGCAGCACCTCTTCCATCGCGGCACGCAGGGCGCTGGACGCTTCTTTCAGCAGGTAGCCCAGTGAGGTGTCGAGGTCGATCCCATCGCGGTCTTGACTCATGTCAGTATTCTGACATACGCTGATCTGTGTCAGAAAACTGACACAACACGAAGGATATTGCCCATGCCTGTCACCGGCCCCGACTTCATCTCCCTGCAAGCACGCGATCTCGCCGCCTCGCGGGCGTTCTACGAGCACTACCTCGGCCTCGTCCGCTCCCCGGCAGGACCGCCTCACGCCGTCGTCTTCGAGACGACCCCCATCGCGTTCGCCCTCCGCGACATCGCACCGGGCACCGACCTGACCGACATCGACCAGCCCGGCATCGGCACCGCGATCTGGCTCCACGCCACCGACGTCCAGGCCATCCACGATGCACTCCTCGCCGATGGCCACACGATCGTCGCGGACCCGATCGATGGACCCTTCGGGCGCACCTTCACCTTCGCCGACCCGGACGGATACCGGATCACCCTCCACGACCGCGCCTGACACGCCATCGAGCGGGGCGGACGCCTGCCGGGGCCTCCCGGTCACCATCACCCGAGGACGGGCAATCGCGCCAAGGCGGGCGGTCAACGACATACAATCGCGCTGACGATGAAGCGCCACGCCGAGACTCCGGCGCCGACGCGAGGGAGCGATGATGTTCGGTTCGAAGAAGAGGAAGCAGAACCTCGACAACCTGATGGCGCAACTCAGACCTGACCTCAGTCGGGAATCGCTCGGCGTCGGACCCGAGTTCCCGGGTGTCGCTCCGAACCCGCTCCTGAGCGGCGCGGCACGCAGACGCAATGCGGAACTGCGCACGGGCGCGCTCGCGCTCGGTGTCATCGTCGACTGGCGGGAGGTCAGCAGCGACGGAAGCCCGCGCGTGCTCCTGATGCTCGACGTGGAGACCGCCGACGGCATCTCGTTCCGCGGCATCGCGGACGAGGACCTCACGATCACTGCGCTCACCCGGCTCGCACCCGGGCAGACGATGCCCGTGCGATACCGGCCGGCCGTCATGGACCACTACGTCACCCTCGCGAAGGACGCCGACCCCACCCTCGTCCAACAGCTCGCCGACGAGATCGCGAACCGCAGGCGGGGCTGACCGACACATCGGGGCAATCAGCTCCGACCGAGCCTGCGGCGGCCTCATCAGTCGGTGCGGACGAGTGCGATGTCGCTTGGGTCCGGGGAGAAGATGCCCTCGATTCCTCGCTCGAAGACAACTGACAAACGCATCGCGATCCTCAGCGTCGGTTCGTACCGGCCGTTCTCGAGCGACACGATGGTCTGGCGCGACACGTTGATTCGATCCGCCAGCTCAGCCTGACTCCAACGGCGCTCTGCGCGCAGCACAGACAGCCTGTTCGCGATCACCCCTCCTCACCACCGAGACGACCCCAACTGAACACAACAACCCACACCAGGCCGGCTCCTGCGGCAGGCACAGCGGCCGTCACCCTCGGCATGCCGACGAATGCCTCCAACAGCGAGTACGCGAAGCCCGCGACCATGACGACCATGACAGTCACCATCGACGCCCGCGCCGCGTCCTGACGCTCGACCCCCTCGGTGTCCCCTCGAAGCAACACCCGAACAGTCGTCACGACCAACAGCACCAGTCCTGCAATCGCGACGACGACGAGCACCCAGCCCGCCCACACACGCAATGAATCAAGCGCATACAGAACGCCCGCCACCACGGCGGCGAGGAAGAAGGAGACCAAACCCCCGACGACGGCAAACCACTCTCGGACACTCAACGTTGTCATGATGTGAATGTACAGTGCACTTGTCTAAATGACAAGCTTGCTTATCAAAATTGGAGCGCCCGTCCCGTGCGGCTGCGCTAGGGACGCACCGGCAGCACGTCGCTCAAGTCGGCGCGCGTGCCCGAAGCGTGGATGCGTCCGCCGTCTGCGGCATCCGCCCATCGCTCCGTGCCGGTGGACACGGCGATCCAGGTCGCCGCATCCATCTCCACCACGTTCGGCGGCGTGCCACGGGTGTGTCGAGGACCCTGGATGACCTGCACCGCACCGAAGGGAGGCACTCGCACTTCCACGCTGTTGCCCGGTGCCTTCTCGTCGAGCAGCTGCAACAGATAGCGCACGGCGGTGGCGAGATCGGTGCGCTGCGGCTTCACGCCGGAGGCATCCGCGGAGCGGACGGCATCGAGAGCCGCGCGTCCGTCGACGATGTCGATCTTCCTGGCCATCTCTCCAGACTACGACCGACCGCGCGCGACGAGTCCTATGCTCGGACGCATGAGCATGCATCCCCAGGGCGCCCGCGCCGAGCTGCTCGCGGCAGTCGCCGACCATTCGTGGGGCGTGCGGATCCCGCCTCTCGCCGACCCGCAGAGCGCGCACGATGCGGCGGTCCTCATCCTGTTCGGCGTGCTCGATCGCATCCCCGCCCCCACGACCGAGGCGGCCGTCGCCCGTGACCTCGACGTGCTGCTGCAGCGACGCGCGCCCACCCTCTCGTCCCACCCCGGTCAGGTCTCGTTCCCCGGTGGACGCGTGGAGCCGGACGATGCCGACGTCGTCGCCACGGCGCTGCGCGAAGCCGAGGAGGAGACCGGGCTCGATCCGGCGGGAGTCGAGATCCTGGCCACGCTGCCGGAGATCCCGCTCGCCGCGAGCAACCATCTCGTCACGCCCGTCCTGGCATGGTGGCAGTCGCCGTCGCGGGTCGTGGCGGTCGATCACGCCGAGACGGTCGAGGTGTTCCGGGTTCCCGTCGCGCAACTGCTCGCCCCCGAAACCCGGTTCACCTCGACGATCACCCGCATGGGGCACACGTTCCGGGGCCCGGCGTTCGACGTCGACGGCACGATCGTCTGGGGCTTCACCGCGATGGTGCTCGATGCGCTCTTCGACGCGGCCGGCTGGACCGTGCCCTGGGACACCTCCGTGGTGCGCACCGTCGACCTCTGAGCCCCGCCGCCCCGTTCGCACGCCCCGTTCGCACGCCCCGTTCGCACGCCCCGTTCGCACGCACCGTGCGCACGCGACGTGCGCACGCCGACTGGTGCACAGCTCAGGAGGAACGTGTCCCGACCCGGCCGAGGCGCCGTCGGCGATCGCCGGTCCGGCACGTTCTCCTGAGTTGTGTGCGCCCGCCCGCCGAAATCCGGGGCACCACCCTCGGTAGTCTGAAGGGGTGAAGATTCTCGTCCTCGGTTCCGGTGCCCGTGAGCACGCGATCATCCTCGCCCTGCGGGCCGAGCAGACGGAGCACGAGATCTTCGTGGCTCCTGGAAACGCCGGCATGGCACAGGATGCGACCCCCGTCTCGGTCGATCCGCTCGACGGCGGCGCGGTCACCGCGTTCGCACACGAGCACGCGATCGACCTCGTCGTGGTGGGCCCCGAAGCTCCGCTCGTCGCCGGAGTCGCGGATGCCCTGCGCGTCCGCGGCATCCCGGTATTCGGACCGGGCAAGGCCGCAGCGCAGCTGGAGGGCTCGAAGTCGTTCGCGAAGCGGGTCATGGATGCCGCCGGCGTGCCCACCGGCCGTGCCGTGCGCGCCGCCACCACGGCAGAGGTCGAGAACGCGTTCGACGATCTCGGCGCTCCCTACGTCGTGAAGGCCGACGGCCTGGCTGCGGGCAAGGGCGTCATCGTCACGTCCGACCGCGCCGAGGCGCTCGCGCACGCCGAGCAGTATCTTCCCGCCGGCCCGGTGCTGATCGAGGAGTTCCTGTCCGGCCCCGAGGTCTCCCTGTTCTTCCTGAGCGACGGCGACACCGTGCGCGCGCTCAGCCCCGCCCAAGACTTCAAGCGCGCACTCGACGGCGACGCCGGCCCCAACACCGGTGGCATGGGCGCCTACTCGCCGCTGCCCTGGCTCACCGAGCAGTTCGGCAGCGAGCAGGCTTTCGTCGACGAGGTCACGCGCGACGTGGCACTTCCCGTGGTGCGCCAGCTCGACGCAGAGGGCACGCCGTTCATCGGACTCCTCTACGCGGGCCTGATCCTCACTCCCGCCGGCGTGCGCGTGATCGAGTTCAACGCGCGCTTCGGAGATCCGGAGACGCAGATCGTGCTGCCGCGACTGGTCACCCCACTGTCGGACCTGCTGTTCGCCGCGGCCTCGGGAACCCTCGAGGACCAGCCGGATCCCGTGTTCAGCGACGATGTCGCCATCACGGTCGTGCTGGCCAGCGAGGGATACCCCGAGGCACCGCAGACCGGCCGCCCGATCGAGGGCCTCGCGGAAGCCGCGGCCGTCGAGGGCGTCCGCATCGTGCACGCCGCGACCGCGAGCCCGGATGCTCCCGGCGGATCGCTCATCGCGACGGGAGGCCGTGTACTGAACGTGGTGGCGGTGGCTTCCGACTTCCGCACCGCGCGCGACCGCGCGTACGAGGCGATCGCCCGCATTCATCTCGACGGCTCCCACTACCGCACCGACATCGCCGCTCGCGTCGCCGAGTAGCCCTCCGCGCCCCGCCCCTGCCCCGCCGTCCCGCCCCGCCCCCTCCGCCTAGTGCACGGGGTCTCGACGAGTGCACGGCTTCCCGACGCGAATACCCCGTTCGCTCGGCGAGTTCCGTGCACTCGGCAGCACCACGAGCGGGGATACGTGAGGTACGGTCGCGCGAATTCGGGCGAATGCGGGCAGGAATCCTGCCAACGTGCGGATCCGCGATTGACACGGGGGACTTTCTTCAAGAAAGTTAGCGGATGCCGCTCCGCTCCGACTGGTCCTCTGCGACCTGCCCCATCGCCCGCACCGCCGACGTGCTCGCCGACCCCTGGGTGCTGCTCATCCTGCGCGAGCTCTTCTCCGGCCGCACGCGTTTCGATCAGCTTCGTGACGCCACCGGCGCCGCCGACTCGGTGCTCTCCCGTCGCCTGACCGCGATGGGAGAGGCCGACCTCATCGCTCGCGAAGACCCCGACGATGCGCGCAGCGGCTATCGACTCACGGCCGCCGGACGCGAGACGCTCCCGATCCTGCACGCCTACGCGCGGTTCGCTCGCATCACCGACCCCGACGGGCCGTGGGGACTGACCGTGAGCTGCGGCCGCTGCGGCGATGTCTCGGACTCCGTCGACTGGTGCGCGACCTGCGCGGCACCGCTCGACGCCGGCAGCACCCGGTGGGCACGGCGCAGCATGGGCGGGGAGCCCTTCGCCCTTCTCGCCGGAGACGCGGCATGACCGCCGAATCGCTCGACGGTCCGATCGAAGAGCCCCTGACCGGACGGCAGCGCCGCTTCCACCCTGCCTGGACCGTGGCCCTGGTGGCCCTCATCGCGCTCATCGGCGCCGCCGGGTTCCGCGCCGCGCCCGGTGTGCTCATGGTGCCGCTCGAGGAGGAGTTCGGATGGAGCACGGCGGAGCTCTCGCTCGCGGTCTCGATCAACCTGCTGCTGTACGGCCTCATCGCCCCGTTCGCGGCCGCCCTCATGCAGCGCTTCGGCATCCGCGCGGTCACGGTGGTCGCACTCTTCGTCATCGGAGCGGGCGCGGCGCTGAGCGTCTTCGTGGCGACTCCCGGCCAGCTCATCCTGACCTGGGGTGTGCTGATCGGGCTCGGCACCGGATCGATGGCCCTGGTGTTCGCCGCGACCATCACCGACACCTGGTTCGCGACCCGGCGCGGGCTCGTCTCCGGCGTGCTCACCGCCGGCAGTGCGACCGGGCAGCTGATCTTCCTCCCCGTGATCGCGGCTGCCGCGGAAGACGTCGGATGGCGCGGGGCGTCGCTCATCATCGCAGGCGGCGCCCTCGCCGTCGCGCCCCTCGTCTGGATCTTCCTGCGCAACAGACCGAGCGACCTCGGGGTCGCCCGGTACGGCGAGACCACGCCCGTCATGGCGGCGGATCCCGTTCCTCGGGGCACGGCGGCTCCTCGGGGCACGGCGTGGGGTGCGGCGAAACTCGCGATCTCCACCCTGAGGGAGGCCGCTCGCACCAAGACCTTCTGGGCACTGGCGATCGGCTTCGCGATCTGCGGAGCGACGACCAACGGACTGATCGGCACGCACTTCATCCCGAGCGCGCACGACCATGGGATGGCGACGACGACCGCGGCCGGGCTGCTGGCCGTGGTGGGCGTCTTCGACATCGTCGGCACCGTGTTCTCCGGCTGGCTCACCGACCGGGTGAACCCGCGCATCCTGCTCGCCGCCTACTACGCGCTGCGCGGAGTGAGCCTGCTGTTCCTGCCGAGCCTGCTCTCGGCCGAGGTGCAACCCAGCATCATCGTGTTCATCGTGATCTACGGGCTCGACTGGGTCGCGACCGTGCCGCCGACGATCGCGCTCTGCCGTGAGGTCTTCGGAGACAAGGGCCCGCTCGTGTTCGGCTGGGTGTTCGCGGCCCACCAGATCGGCGCCGGCATCGCCTCGGTCCTCGCCGGGATCGTGCGCGACCACACCGGCCAGTACACGTTCGCATGGTTCGCCGCCGCCGGACTGTGCGCGGTCGCCGCCCTCGTCAGCGCGACCATCCGCCGCCACCCCGTATCCGTTCGCGAGTAGCTCACCCCATCCCGTACCGCACCGCACCGCACCGCACCGAGTGCACGGGAAGCTGCCGAATGCACGGCTTCTGAACGCAAACTTCCCGTGCACTCGGCGAGTACACGGGAAGTCGACGCGGATGTCCGCGACGCGGATGTGCGCCAGGCTCAGAGCACCTTGGAGAGGAAGTCCTTCAGGCGTTCGTTCTTGGGCGAGCCGAAGAGCTCGGCGGGCGGGGCCTCCTCGACCACGACACCGCCGTCCATGAAGACCGTGCGGCCGGAGACCTCGCGCGCGAAGCCCATCTCGTGCGTCACCAGCACCATGGTCATGCCGCCGGACGCCAGGTCGCGGATGACCTGCAGCACCTCACCGACCATCTCGGGATCGAGCGCGCTCGTGGCCTCATCGAACAGCATGATCTCGGGGTCCATCGCGAGCGCACGCGCGATCGCGACGCGCTGCTTCTGACCACCGGACAGGGATGCGGGCTTCGCATCGGCCTTCTCCGAGAGACCGACCCGCTCCAGGAGCGACAGCGCCCGCTCACGGGCCTCGGCCTTCGTCATCTTCCCGCACTCCACCGGCGCGAGGGTGATGTTCTCGAGCACCGTCATGTGCGGGAACAGGTTGAAGTGCTGGAACACCATGCCGATGCGCTGGCGCACCTCGTCGAGCTTCACGCTCTTGTCGGTCAGGTCGACGCCGTCGATGATGACGTGTCCCGACGTGGGCTCCTCGAGCTTGTTGAGGCAGCGCAGCAGCGTGGACTTGCCCGACCCCGACGGACCGATGACCGCGACGACCTCGCCGTCTTCCACCGAGAGGTTGATGCCCTTGAGCACCTCGTTGTCTCCGAACGACTTGTGCAGGTCCTGCACCACGATCTTGCTCATGCGTTGAACGTCCTCTCCAGGCGGTTCGCGAGCAGCGTCAGCAGCGTGATCACGACGAAGTAGATGATGGCGACGATCGTCAGCACCTGTGCCGACAGGTACGTCGAGGCGATGATCTGGCGAGAGACGAACGTCAGTTCCGCCAGGCCGATCACACTGATCAGCGAGGTGTCCTTCAGCGTGATGATGCCCTGGTTGACGAACGACGGGATCATGATGCGGAACGCCTGCGGGAGCACGACCTTCTGCATGGTCTTCCAGTGGCCGAGACCCAGCGAGCGCGAGGCCTCGTTCTGTCCGGGATCGACCGCCTGGATGCCTCCGCGGATGATCTCGGTCATGTACGCGCCCGTGTTGAGCGAGAGCGTGATCGCTCCGGCGACGAACGGGTTGAACGTGAGGCCAGGGAACAGCTGCGGGATCGCGAAGAACACGAAGAACGCCTGGATAAGGATCGGCGTCCCGCGGAACACGTAGACGTAGGCCGTCGCGATCCAGCGGAACGGTGCGAACTTCGAGACCCGGCCGAAGCCGAAGATGAGCCCGAGGATGAAGGCGGCCACGATGGCGACGATCGTCGCGAGGATCGTCAGCCACAGGCCTTCCATGAGCGCGGGCCAGTACTGCACCGCGACCGAGATGATGTCGGTCGGCTGCGACGATTCCTCGCCGCCCGCCAGGTACGTGTCGACGATCTTGTCGTACTCGCCCGAAGACTTGAGGTTCGCGAGTCCGGCGTTGAACATCTCGATCAGTTCGGGGTTCTGCCCCTTGTTCACCGCGAAGCCGTACTCGCCGCCGAGCTCGGGCTCACCGATCAGGCGGAAGCCGGAACCCTGCTGGATGCCGTAGGCCAGCACCGGGAAGTCCTCGAAGTAGCCGACCGCCTGGCCAGCCTTCACGGCATCCACCATGTCGGTCGTGTCCTGGTACGGGGTGACCTTGAAGCCGTACTCGTCCTTGTTCTCGTCGGCGAAGGTCTGCCCCTGCGTGCCGGTCTTCACGGCCACGGCCTTGCCGTCGAGGTCATCGAGCGACTGGATGTCGCTCGACTCGAGCACGCCGAGCTGGATGCCGCTGGTGAAGTAGGGCTCGCTGAAGTCGAAGGTCTTCTGTCGCTCCTCGGTGATCGACATGCCGGCCATGACCGCGTCGACCTGGTTCGACTGCAGCGCCTGCACCGCGGCGTCGAATCCGAGCTGGCGGATCTCGACCTCGAAGCCCTGGTCCTTCGCGATCGCGCGGAGCAGGTCCATGTCGATGCCGACGAGGTTGCCGTCCTTGTCGGTGAACTCGAACGGCGCGAAGGTCGTGTCGGTGCCGATGACGTACTTGTCGCCGTCGCTCGCGGCGGTGGCGGGGGCGGCTCCGGCGAGGAGCGCTCCGACGGCGACGAAGGCGACGAGCGCGGCCGCACCGGCGGTGCGCATCGATCGGCGCAGGCGGCCCGCCGCGGCGGATGGATTTCGGATCACGACGTGTGCTCCTCGGGTCGACAGCAGCGACCGGACGACCGCCGAGGATCTACCCTAGCTCGCGGCGAGTCGGGTCCCCGAAATATCGATCCAGTACCGCCGCACGCGGGGCCGCCCGGCCTCCGGCGCATCGATCACGTCTTCGAGCTCGCCACCGGCGCCCTCGATGGTGCGGATGGACCCGATGTTGTCGTCATCGCAGGTGAGCATCACGCGTTCGTACCCCTCCACCTTCGCCTGGCGGAGAATCTGCCGCATCGCCTCGCGCACGATCCCTTCGCGGCGACGGGAAGGGATCACCGAATAGCCGATGTGGCCACCGAAGCGACGCAGGTAGTCGTTGAGCTCGCGGCGGAAGGAGAGGAAGCCGACCACCTGGTCCCCCTCGGTGATCAAGTAGTAATCGCAGGGCACGTGGCCCTCCGGGAGAACCGCACCGGGTGTGGCGTACAGCTCTGCGCGCTCGACGAACTCCTCGAAAGCGGCCCGGTCGGGCACGAAACCCTTCTCGAGACCGCCCCCGTCGACGTGTCCGCCCTCGAACTCGCCCACTGCGGCGGCCCAGGATTCGAAGAGGTCGGTGGTCGGTCGAGAGAGTGCGATCGTCATCGCCCGATGACACCAGAAAGGGGCCGGGTCCGCAAACCGACGGACACGACCCCTTCCCGGGTTCGACTACTCGGCCCGCACGGCCGCGGGTGCCGCCGCCTCCGTCTTGTCGTAACGACCGAGGAACAGCGAGGCGATCAGGGCGACCGCCATGACGCACGCCGGCAGCAGGATCGACTGCGACATCCCCGCCGCGAACCCTTCGGCCACCTGGGGCGGCAGCGATCCGCCGGTCGAGATGCCCGCCGGGGCGTCAGCGAGGCCCGGAAGGTTCGCCTCGAGACGCGACTGCATGAACGCGGCGATGGATGCCGAGCCGATCACCGACCCGATGGTCCTGGTCGTGTTGTAGATGCCGGCGCCCGCCCCCGCCTGACGCGGCGGCAGCTTGCGCGTCGCCGTGGTGGCGAGCGGACCCCACATGCCGGCGTTGCCGATGCCCATCAGCGCAGAGGGAAGCAGGAACATCCAGATCGGGGTGTCCATGTTGATCAGTGCCGAGTACCAGACCAGCGCTCCGGCGACGCAGAGCAGGCCGGGGATGAGGATGATGCGCGGATCGACCCGGTCGAGCAACTTGCCCGCGGCCGGGGCGAGCACACCCGAGAGCACCGCCATCGGGATCAGGAGCAGTGCCGCTTCGGTGGGCGTGAGCCCACGTGCGGTCTGCAAGAAGAACATCATCGGCAGCGACATGCTCGTCACCGTGAAGCCGACGGCGGCGATCGCCACGTTCGCGCCCGAGAAGTTGCGGTCGCGGAACAGGTCGAGCGGCACCAGCGGCTCGCTGCGGGTCTTGGCCTGCTGGAAGATGAACAACCCGAGCACCACGAGGCCGACGATGATCAGGCTCCATACCGAGATCGGCCCCCAGATCACACCCCAGTCGTACTTCTCGCCCTCCTGGAGTCCGAACACGATGAGGAACAGCGCCACGGCGCTCAGCACCACACCCACGATGTCGAACCGGTGCGGATGCGTCGCGAGCTTCGGCACCAGACGCCAGGCGAGCACGAAGGCGACGATGCCGACCGGGATGTTCACGAAGAAGATCCACTCCCAGCCGAAGCCGTCGACGAGCAGACCGCCCACGAGGGGACCGACGAGAGTCGCGACACCAGCGGTCGCGCCCCAGAGACCCATCGCGGCGCCGCGGCGCTCGGGCGGGAAGGTGCGGGTGATCACGGCCATGGTCTGGGGCGTCATGAACGCCGCTCCGAGACCCTGCACCGCGCGGGCGACGATCAGGCCCTCGAGTGTGGTCGACAGTCCGCACCACAGCGACGCGAGGGTGAAGACCGCGAGGCCGATCAGGTAGATGTTCTTCGGGCCGAAGCGGTCACCGAGGCGTCCGGTGATCAGCAGCGGCACCGCATAGGCGAGCAGGTAGGCGCTCGTGACCCACACGACGTTGTCGAGATTGTTCGTGTTCGGGTCGAGCGCCGCCTTGATGGCCGGGTTCGCGACCGACACGATCGTGGTGTCGACGAGGATCATGAAGAAGCCGATGACCAGCGCCCAGAGGGCGGGCCAGGGGCTCGTGGGCTTGTGCCCCACGGAATAGGTGCCGGTCGACGGACCGGAGGTCGAGGGCGTGGACACCGGGGGGCGGTCTCCGTCGCGAGGGGTATCTGTCATTGCTGTGCGGCCTTTCGCTGAGCGCGGTAGCGGTCTGAGTTTTGGAATGCCGTGGGACCCCACGGCAGGACTTCGGTCTGGAGGCGGTCCAGGAGGGTGTGGAGCCAGCGCAGCTCGGCGTCCAGCAGTGCCTCCTGACGCTCGATCTCGACGAGCACCTGCTCGGGCACGCTCTTCTCCCTGGCCGCCCGCAGGCCGTCACGGTGCCGCGCGTGATCGCCGACGAGCGCCACCCGCCGCTCCTGCAGGAGGTCGATCACCTCCGGCCTCTCGAGGTTATGGGCCTCGGCGAGCGCGATACGGAAGTCGGCAGGTCGGTCGATGCGGGGCAGCTCGCGCCGCACCCACGTGACGACCGCGTCGCGTCCGGCATCCGTCAGGGAGTAGGTCGTGCGCTCCGGACGATTGCCCTCGCGGTCGATGCCGAGCTCATCGATCAGCCCGGCACGATGCAGCCGGGACACCGTGTGGTAGAGCGTCCCGTTGGTGATCGTGATCAGGCGATCATCGTGGCGGGCCCGCATGAGCCGCACCATCTCGTAGGGGTGCATGTCGCCCTCGCGCAGCAACGCGAGCACCATCACCCCCATGGGGGTGAGTCGGTCGACGGCATCCTTCTTCATGTCCCCACCTCAAATAGTCCATGTGGACTATACGCCCCCCAACGGACACCGACAAGACCGACATCCGCGGTCCCTCAGCTGATCAGCCCAGAGCGGCCGCGAGCTGCGTCGCGGTGAGGGGTCGGTCCGCATAGACGAGCCGCATCACCGCAGGATCGGGGTTGCCGACATCCGGCGCGCGATGCACGAGGTGGAGGCCCAGCTTCTCCGCGACGTGCGCCGACGCCCGGTTGTGCTCCACGAGATAGGCGATGACCGGTCGATCGGGGTCGACGAGCCGCGCCTGCTCGATGCCGGCGCGCGCCAGCTCGGTCGCATAGCCGTGCCCGTGCTGGTCGGCCGCGATGCGGTAGCCGACGTTCCACACCTCGCCGCGAAGCAACGTGCAGCCGCCGTTCCCGATGATCTCGCCCGTGTCGCGCAGACGTGCCACCCATGATCCGAGTCCCGCCTGCTCCCAGCTGCGGTCCCAACGCCTCATCATGTCGAGAGTCGCGGCGGGGTCGGTGTGTCGAAGGCTCGGGAAGTGCGTCCACACCCGCGGATCGTTCTGGATCGCGAAGATCGCATCGAGGTCGGCCTCCACCGCCCGCGACAGACGGAGCCGGTCGGTGAAGATGTCGTCAGCCACGCCTCCACGCTAGACACCGGCTCCGACACCCGTCGGCGCGACCCACGGACGCGGGCGATCGCGGTCGCACGGAACCGGGATAATAGGCGGGTGAGCACACCTTCAGAAGGCACGGCACAGAGCATTCCCGGCTGGCGGCACATCTACTCGGGCAAGGTCCGCGACCTGTATGCCTCGGAAGACCCGGCGGACACCCGCATCCTCGTCGTGGCCTCCGACCGCGTGAGCGCCTTCGACTTCGTGCTCTCCCCCGGCATCACCGACAAGGGCGCCCTGCTGACACGGCTGAGCCGCTGGTGGTTCGCTCAGCTCTCCGACTTCCCCAACCACATCGCCGCGGGCGAGCTGCCCGAGGCCGTCGCCGATCGCGCCATGCTCGCGCAGTCGCTCGAGATGCTGCCGATCGAGTGCGTCGTGCGCGGCTACATCACCGGTTCCGGCTGGGTCGAGTACCAGGAGAGCGGCACCGTGTGCGGCATTCCGCTCCCCGCCGGCCTGCAGAACGGCGATCGGCTGCCCGAGCCGCTGTTCACCCCGGCGTACAAGGCCCCGATGGGCGAGCACGACGAGAACATCACGTTCGAGCGCGCCGTCGAGCTCGTCGGCGCCGAGCGGGCGGCCGAACTACGCGACACCTCCCTGGCGATCTACACGGCTGCGGCCGCCATCGCCGAGGAGAAGGGCCTGATCCTCGCCGACACCAAGTTCGAGTTCGGGACGGATGCCGACGGCACCCTGCGCCTGGCCGACGAGGTGCTCACGAGCGACTCCTCCCGGTACTGGGATGCGGAGGCCTGGCGCACCGGCACGACGCCGAACGAGCGAATGGCCAGCTTCGACAAGCAGATCGTGCGCGACTGGCTGGCCGCGAACTGGGACCAGCAGGGCGAGCCGCCGCTGCTTCCGGACGACGTGGTCGCGCGCACCGCCGACCGCTACCGCGAGCTGATCGAGCGCCTCGGCGCCTGACTCGCGACCGTCGAGGCCACTCGTCACGCACCGGTCCGCGGACGGATGCATGACGACCGGACAGATGCATGACCCCCGGCTGCGCGCCCCTCATGCATCCTTCATCCGCTCCTGCACCTGAGCGCAGGTCGGCGCCCGCGCTCAGGAAAAACTCAGGAATCGGTAGTGTTGCTCCAGCACTCCTGCCATCCCCCGAACCTTGAGGAGCCCGCATGGCCCTGTGGAAGCTGCACGGAAACGGCCGCACGGTCGAGCCCGGTGCCGTCGTCCGTCCCGACGAGCGCCTGAACTGGCCCGCGACGATCGCGATCGGTCTCCAGCACGTCGTGGCGATGTTCGGCGCGACGTTCCTGGTGCCGATCATCACCGGGTTCCCGGTCGCCACCACGTTGCTCTTCAGCGGTGTGGGCACGATCCTGTTCCTGCTGGTCACCCGCAACAACCTGCCCAGCTACCTCGGTTCGTCGTTCGCGTTCATCGCGCCGGTGACCGCAGCGACCGCGTCCGCGAACATGGGCACCGCCCTGGCCGGGATCGTCGCCGTCGGCGTGCTGCTGGCGATCATCGGCGTCGTGGTGCACACGGTCGGGGTGAAGTGGGTGGACCGCTTCCTGCCGCCGGTACTCGCCGGAACGATCGTCGCCCTCATCGGTTTCAACCTCGCGGGCGCAGCGCACAACAACTACGCCGCAGCGCCGGTGACCGCGACCTTCACCCTCGCCATCACCATTCTCTTCGCCGTCGTCTTCCGCGGCTTCCTCGGCCGCATCTCGATCTTCCTCGGCGTCATCGCGGGGTACATCTTCGCGGCGTTCCGCGGTGAGCTCGACTTCGCAGCCGTCGAGAAGGCGGACTGGGTCGGCCTTCCGACCTTCACCTTCCCGAACTTCACCGAGCCCGGCACGCTCACGGCGCTTGCGATGTTCCTCCCGGTCGTTCTCGTTCTGATCGCCGAGAACGTCGGCCACGTCCGCGGCGTCGCGACCATGACCGGAGACGCGACGGTGAACCAGCAGACAGGCAAGGCGCTGATCGCGGACGGCGTCTCGACGACCCTCGCCGGCTTCTTCGGCGGTTCCGGCACGACGACCTACGGCGAGAACATCGGCGTGATGGCGTCCACCCGCGTCTACTCCACCGCCGCCTACTGGGTGGCGGGCACGGCCGCGATCCTGCTCAGCCTCTCCCCGAAGTTCGGCGAAGTCATCAACTCGGTGCCCGCCGGTGTGCTCGGCGGCGTGACGACGGCGCTCTACGGTCTGATCGGGGTCATCGGCATCAAGATCTGGGTCGACAACCGCGTCGACTTCTCGCGCCCGGTCAACCAGTACACGGCGGCCGTCGCGCTGATCATGGCGGTCGGCGGCTTCATGATCAAGGACGAGGCTTCCGGCTTCGAACTCGGCGGCATCGTCATCGCCACGGTGGCTGCGATCCTGATCTACCACCTCGGCAACCTGATCGCGCGCCTGCGCAAGACCGGTGCCGACGACCCGAAGCCGCTCGAGGCGGTCGGTCCGCTCGGCGGCGACCCCGAGTAGGCCGCGCCGCGCACAGACGGAGATCCCGGATGCCTCTCGTGAGGCATCCGGGATCTCTGCGCTTCGGGTGGTGCGCCAGAACGCTCAGTCGATGACCGCGAGCACCCCATCGGCGGCGACCATCGCGGACAGCTCGACCCGCTGAGACAGCGATCCGGATCTGTGGGCGGTCACCGTGGTCTCCATCTTCATGGCGTCGAGGACCGCGACCGGCTCTCCCTCCGCGACCTCGGTGCCGTCGTCGACGAGCCAGCGCACCAGCGTGCCCGGCACCGGTGCGCGCAGTTCGGTCGGGTCGGACGTGGGCGCTGCGGGCGCGGGGGCAGCCGGACGACCGAGGCCCGACAGCAGCCCGGCCGGGAGACCCAGCATCACGCGTCGGCCGTCGATCTCGACAGGGAAGCGCTGCAGTGCGGAGTCCGACACGGCCGCCGGCCGCGACTGCGTCTCCAGCTTCGGCAGCAGGGAGCTCTCGATCCACTGCGTGTGCACCGCGAAGGTCGCGGTGCCGAACGCCCTCTCGTCGAGCGCCATCACGTCGAACGGGATCACCGTCGCCGGCCCCTCGACGGTCAGCTCACGCAGAGCCCGCCGCGACCGCACGATGGCCGCATCGCGGGACTCGGCGTGCACGATCAGCTTGGCGATCATCGAGTCGAAGGCCGGCTGCACGACGTCGCCCTCTTCGATGCCGCTGTCCCAGCGCACGCCGGGTCCGCCGGGGATCCGCAGTCTCTCGACACGACCGGGGCTCGGCAGGAAGCCCCGCCCGGGGTCCTCGGCATTGATGCGGAACTCGAACGCGTGCCCGATGGGTGCCGGCGTCTCGACGAAGGACGGACCTTCCCCGAACGCGATGCGGAACTGCTCGCGCACCAGGTCGGTTCCGGTGACCTCCTCGGTGACCGGATGCTCCACCTGGAGCCTTGTGTTCACCTCGAGGAACGAGATGGTGCCGTCGGCCGCGAGCAGGAACTCCACGGTGCCGGCCCCGCGGTACTCCACCTCGCCGCAGATCGACCGTGCCGCGTCGTGGAAACGCGTCCGCTGTTCGACGGAGAGTCCCGGCGCCGGCGCCTCCTCGATGAGCTTCTGGTTGCGACGCTGCATCGAGCAGTCGCGGTCGCCGACCACCACGACACCGCCGCGCCCGTCGCCGAGCACCTGCACCTCGATGTGCCGCGGGCTCTCGAGGAAGCGCTCCACGAAGCACTCTCCGCGACCGAATGCCGCGATCGCCTCGCGAGTGGCCGCGTCGAAAGCCGCCGCGACCTCGGACAGCTCACGCACCACCTTGAGCCCGCGGCCGCCACCGCCGAACGCCGCCTTGATCGCGATGGGGAGTCCGTGCTCCTCGGCGAACGCCACCGCCTCCTCAGGTCCGGCCAGCGGCTCGTCGGTACCGGCGGCGAGCGGCGCTCCGACCTGCTGCGCGATACGGCGAGCGGTCATCTTGTCGCCGAGTGCATCGATGCTCTCGGGCGACGGCCCGATCCAGACCAGCCCGGCATCCTCGACGGCCCGTGCGAACGCGGCGCTCTCCGAGAGGAAGCCGTATCCGGGGTGCACGGCGGTCGCGTCCGCCCGGCGCGCGGCGGCGAGCAGCGCCTCGACGGAAAGATACGTGTCGGCCCCCGTTGCTCCCCCCAGACCCACGGCCTCATCGGCCAGGCGCACGTGCAGGGCGTCGGCATCCTGATCCGCATAGACCGCGACCGAGGTGTATCCGGCCTCGGCGCAGGCGCGGACGACGCGCACCGCGATCTCCCCGCGGTTGGCGATCAGGACCCTCTGCGTGGTCGGCTCGGTCGACACGGTGGTCATGAGGACTCCTTGACGGTGAAACGAAGACGCACTCCCGGAGCCAGTTGACCGGCGAGGTCGAGGCTGCGGTCCGTGAGGGCGCCGATGATGGGGTATCCCCCGGTGAGCGGATGATCCGGCAGGAACAGGACGGGCTGCCCATCGGGCGGCACCTGGACGGCCCCCGTGACAGCACCTTCGCTCGGCAGTTCGCCACCGACCGCGCGCTCCAGGGGCACCTCCCCCTGGAGCCTGATGCCGACGCGATCCGAACGCGGCGTGACGGTCCACTCCTGTCCGGTGAGGGTCGCGAGCGCGCGCCCCGTGAACCAGTCGTCCCGAGGGCCGAGCGTGATCTCGAGGTCGACGAGCTCTCCCGAGGCCGGGAGCTCGCGCGGCAGCGCATCGGGCTCGACGGGATGCGGCGCCGCGCCGCCCACCGGGACGACGGCA